>JAGAVZ010000045.1 GCA_017941635.1 Cellulosilyticum sp. | reverse complement strand
CGTGAATTTGTAGTATTATTAGGGTAGTCCATAGTGATTATCCTTTCGTGTTTGATTGTGTTGTGGTGATTCAATCTTAACACAGGATAAATCCCTATGGATTTTTTTATTTAGTTCAATTTCATTTTACAATTAAGGTAAGTATTTTTTTATAAACTAAATCAGAGGTTGATGAAGTCTGATGTCTAACAAATGGAGCACCCATAGTTATACTATGTGAATGAGCGTAAAAAATGCGATTGGGTGTAACAATTTGTCGATCACCACTAAGGATAAGAGATATTTCAAAATGGTCTGATTCATCCATAGTAGGCATATGGTGTTTGGCGCTTGTTTCGTTATATGTAATTTCAAAATTTTGTCCAGTAGGAATAGGATATGGCATAGATAAACTCCTCTTTGAATAATGATTTAAAATATTATGACATAATTATGTAGAAAACACAACAAAGAGGCATGTGGATATACAAGAATTTGATATTGGGTGTGATAGAATACAAGAAAAGTAAGAGTTGGTGCCAAGTATTTTACTAATATGAAAGAGAAGGATAGCGTTTCATATATGCGGAAGGAGGGACTTTTATGAAAAATATGAGCATATTGAAGCTATGGAAATTATCAAAAAAGAAATATATGTTTTGGACTCAAATGCTAATGAATACTTATTTAGGATTTGCAGCAATTTATGTGAGTCAGCTAGCAAGAGCTGTAGTAGATGAGAATAGGTTTATAGAGCATCCAAAGAGCGTGATTGGTGAATTTCTAATTATAATGATTTTAGGAATGGTGGCAAGTTATCTTTATCAGTATTGTAATCAATGTTATACCAATACACTCGCTTGTACGTTAAAAAATCAAAGTGCAAAGAGGTTACTAGAATGTAATTATGCATCCTTGGAAAATGAGCACTCTGGTGCACTCATGAATAGATTGTCCCATGATATTCAAGCTGTATCAGAATATTTATCAGGTGGGTTTTCCGAATTTATAAGTAATATGATTCGTTTTCTATTTTGTTTTGGCTACTTATTATTTGTGAATTGGCAAATGTTAGTGACTTGTTCAATTTGTATTCCAATTACTTTATTTGTTACTAAGAAATTGGCGAATCCTACCTATGAAACAATGGAGCGATTTGAAACTAAGATGGATGAAATTAGTGCTATTGCAAAGGATTCTGTAGTGAATCATAAAACAGAGAAAGTCTTTGGATTAAAAGAGATAAGAAGAAACTATTTTAATCAGGTGATGGATGAAGCAACATCGCATTATGTAGAATATGAAAGGTTAGTTGCTAAAGCGTCACCTGTAAGATACTTACTAAATTCAGCACCGACATTAATTTGTATTTTGGTAGGACTTATATGTTCTTATCATGGAGATATAACAGGAGGGGAATTTGTTTCTGTTATTTTGCTCTTGGATTATATTGCAAAGCCTATGTCAGAGTTTATTGGCTATATTACCGATTATAAAATGGCACAGGTATCTATGGATAGAATTGTAGAAATCATAGATGCTCCAGTAGAGCCAACAGGTCATGAAAGTGAAGGTAAGGTACCTGAAACGAATCAATGTATTGAAATGAAGGAGGTTTGTTTTGGCTATGCAGGAACGGAGCATCAGGTTATTAAGAATATGGATTGGACAGTGCAAAAAGGTGATATGGTTGGCATAGTAGGAGAAAGTGGTAGTGGAAAAAGTACTTTGTTTAAGCTTATATTAGGTCTATATACAGCTGATTTGGGAGCGTTTTTAATCTATGGCAAGCCATTAGAAGAATGGAATAAGGTAGAGTTAAGAAAACAGATTGCCTATGTAGAGCAGACGCCATTTTTATTTGAGGGGACGATATTTGAAAATATCTATGCTGGTAATAGCAAGGCATCTAAAGAGGATGTGGTCAAGGCAGCCATGCAAGCTCATGCCCATGAGTTTATTATGGAGCTTCCAAATGGATATGAAACCTATCTAACTGAAGGGGGAAAAAATCTATCAGGAGGACAACGCCAAAGACTTGCAATAGCAAGAGCCTTTGTAAAAGATGCCAATATTTTATTATTGGATGAAATGACTTCTGCGCTAGATGCTGAATCTGAACGTTTTATTCAGCAAGCCATTGAAGCATATAGAATAGCCCATAAGGATAGAACGATATGTATGATTGCACATCGCTTATCAACGATTCAAAATGCAGATAAAATTGTTGTCATGGAGCAAGGAAGAATTGTGCAAAGTGGAACACATAAGGAATTACTAGAACAAGAAGGAACTTATCGCAAACTCTATTTAAGTGGAGGAGAAGAGATATGAGCACATTTTGTATTAATCTGAAAAGAACTTTTTCTTTTTTAAAGGGACATTATTTGAAATATAGTGCAGGCATTGTAGGGATGACAGCGATGCGATGTACAGCAGCCTTACTACAAGCCTATCTATTACAAGTGGTACTGAATGTTGGAGAGAAAAAGGATATAGAATTCATAGCACGCATTTTTGTTATGTTAATAGGGTATGTAGTCATTATTATGCTGTTATTACCAATATTTCAGTTTTGGTTTAATGGTCAGGCAAAATATGGTCATGGGGCAGTGAATAAAGCAATCTATAAAAAATATGGGGATTTGCCTGTTACGTTTTTTGAGAAGAATCAGAGTGGAAAGATGCTTTCTTTATTGCTCAATGATACTTGGCTTATTGCAGCTATTTTTATGAGACATTTTAGGAGAGTGGCCGCAGCTATTATTACCATTATTATTTATGCTATTCCCATGTTTATACTGGATTATCGTATAACCAGTTTATTGATTGGCATGAGTATTTTATCATTGCTGGTGAATGTGAAAGTAGCAAAACACATGAAAAGTCAAACAAAAGAAATACAAAGAAAGACAGCAGAGATGACATCAATTATGTGTAATTTGATATCAGGCATGTCAGTCATTCGAGTTTATGAAATGCAAAAGCAGATGTTTAGTCAAATAAAGAATAGTAATCAAGGCATCATGGAACAAGAACAGAAACGTTCTAGAATGGTGTGTATGCTCAATGTGTATCAATATAGTATCTATATGCTAAATACAATGTTATTTTTATTTGTTGGTTCGATTTTTGTAGAACAAGGAAGTAGTAGCTTTGCAAGTATTTTGGCTATCATGAGTTTACAAGTGGCGTTAGATGCTAATTTTAAAGAGCTTGGAGATTATGCGCCACAACTTGTTAATGGCTTAGCAGCCACAGAACGTGTTTATGAATTCTTAGAATCCGATGAGGAAAAAGAAAAGTATGATATGAAACCAGTGGAAGATGCTACATATATTGATTTTAGAAATATTTCTTTTTCATATAATGAAGCAAAAGAGCTACTATTTGACCGATTGAACTTGCAGATTCATAAAGGTGAGCGTGTTGCTTTAGTAGGGGAAAGTGGATGTGGTAAAAGTACAATTGCAAAGCTATTATTAGGATTATATGAAGTAAAAGATGGTGGTATTGCTATAGCCAATCAAAATGTGGTGGATATGACAGTTTCTAATATGAGAGAACACATTGCTTATGTACCTCAGGAATCAGAACTTTTTCATATATCTATTAGAGAGAATATTCGATATGGTAATTTAAAGGCTACTGATGAAGAAGTTGAAAGGGCAGCAAAAAAGGCAAATGCTTATGACTTTATTCAAAAATTACCTGAAGGATGGGATACGATTGTAGGAGAGCAAGGAGATAACCTGTCAGGTGGACAAAGGCAACGTATTGCTATTGCAAGAGCGTTTGTAAAAGAAGCACCTATTATTGTTTTTGACGAAGCAACGGCAGCATTAGACAATGAGACAGAACGTATGGTTAATGAAAGCATACAAGAAAGCCAAGATCAAACCATGATTGTAATAGCACATAGGAAATCAGCGTTAAAATATGTGGATAGAGTCATTAACTTATAAAAATAAAGAAACTTTAATTTTAAGGTGCCTTCTTATAAAAGTGGGGGCTTTAGAAGAAGTCTTTAAAATTAGGGAATCATAAAAGAAGAAAAGCAAAACTGATGGAAGGTTAAAAGAATAAGGGAAAGCGGATAGGGTTAAGCCAGAGTAAAATATAGCTTAACCCTATTTTTGTGCGGCTAGTATGGACAAAAGCTAATGGGTAAAATTCATGGGTTATGAGAGGTATCATATGGAAAGTTTACTTGATATTTTATTTTAAGAATTATAGGATAAAAGTACGGAAAGTAAGCTTTACATGAAGGGGGGAAGAGTGATTGAAAAATAGATTAGAAGAAATACGTAAACTCAGAGGCATTAAGCAAGAAGAATAATTAAGCAATAACTAAATGAATCAAGATTATATAGGGAGTAGATAGTTATGATTTACTTAAAAGAACTGAACGAAAACAATTGGCTTGAAGTAGTCAATTTAAAGGTTTCATCTGAGCAAAAGAAGATCTTTCCAATACCGAATGTATACTGGCTAGGGATTAGTAGATATGAAGAACACACAACTTTATATGCCATTATGGATGAAGAGGTAAACATTGGTCTGATAGGTTTAGGCTATGATGAGGATGGTGTTTCTGGATTTATTAATCCTTTGATGATTGATGAAAGATATCAAGGAAAGGGCTATTCTAGAAAAGCCATGGAGCTTGCTATTGAAGTTTTAAAAACAGATTATAAGACTTCAGAAATACATATTGCACATCGTAAAGCAAATATTGTAGCAGGTAAGTTATATGAGAGTTTAGGATTTGAAATTTTTGATGAGGATGAGCAGGATTATTTTAGAAAACTGAAGTAAAAAGGAAGTAGTAATAATCTGAGCAGGAAAATAAAATAAAGTATCTGTCACCCGGTAGAGAATGTATAAGCACTGGTCAATACATCGTTAGGTCTTAGAAGATATATTGACCAATGCTTTTTGAATAAATAGGGAGGTAAAACAATGGAGTTAAAGATTATTGAAAAAGAGTTTTCTGTATGTAAAGTAAGCCATTATGAGGGAGTAGATTTAACAAAGGAGTTTTGTTTTATAGGAAAGACAGATGAAGAAAATTCATTAGTATGTCCAGTAGAGGATAAACCAGAGCAGGTTCTTGAAGCAGATGATGGCTGGAAGGCTTTTCGAATTGAAGGGGTATTAGACTTTTCGCTCATTGGGATTTTATCTAAGATTTCATCGATACTAGCAGAAAATCAAATAGGGATTTTTGCGATTTCAACTTTCAATACGGATTATATCCTAACTAAACAGGAGAATTTCGATAAGGCAATAGAAGTTTTAAAAGCAAGTGGATATACCTTGTTTTAATAGCACTCTATATGATTAGTCGACATGGCTGGAGATTATTTGGTTTTCGTGCTTGTGAAAAGAGTATATATGAAGCTAGGGTATATGAGGATTGTGTAGTTATTAAAGGAGACAATTATTATAGCTTTCCAGTATACTTTGTGGGATATCATTAGAAAATAGAAGATGGCGTTATGTATGTAGGCGTTAAGAAAAATGTTTTCTTTGGTGTTAATTTCTTTAAGGATAGAGGTTCCTTTGAGTATCGCATACCAATTAAGGAAACTATTGTGATGGTTATGGAGCAAAATAATGGCATAGCAACGAGTGTATGGAGACTAGAAAATGAGGCATCTTGTCCAAGTATCTATCTAAAGGTGGAGCCTGATGATGTAACGAGTATTTCATAGCAGATTGAATCAGGGAATACAAGTATGTCATCTGCTACGACTACAAGTAAGATGGCTATAGAGTCAGACGTAGATATCACATTAGATTCAACCATTGTAAAAGAGTCTATTAAAAATAAGCAAGATGTAACTTTTGTATTAACCGCCTATAAGGGCGATGAGATATTTGCTCAAGAAACATTGGTGTACAAAGAAAAATCAGGAGATATGATACTAGTTATTACAGAAGAAGGAAAAATTTTTGTTAATTAAGATGATGTAGCTGTACATAGATTAAATATTAGGGGGGAGATAAGATGAGACCAGTAGGAACATGTAAAATCGAAACTGAAAGACTTGAATTAAGACGCTTTACATTAGAAGATGCAGTGACAGTTCATAAGTATTGGGCTTCTGATGAAAAAATCCAATCCTTATATTCAGAACCTGTTTATGGGACGATTGAAGAGGTTAGAGGATTACTAAATAAATATATATCAGGCTATGAGCGTGACCAGTATTATAGATGGGCAGTAGTATTAAAGGAAACTGGAGAGTGTATCGGTCAAATTGCCTATTTCTTAGTAGATGAAAAAAACAACTTTGTGGAAATGGAATATTGTATTGGTAGCCAGTTCCAAAGACAAGGCTTAGCCACAGAAGCAGCCAAGGCAGTAATTGTCTATGCCTTCAAACAAATGAGCGTACATAAGGTTCAAATTTGCCATAAATCCATTAATATGCCATCTAGAAGAGTTATCGAAAAATGTGGTTTTGTCTATGAGGGGACTTTAAGAGATTATTTTTATATGAATGGAGATTATGTGGATAGGCTCTATTATTCAATATTAGAAAAAGAGTTTTATGAAAAACTAGATTATAGTAAATAATGGGGCTGACACTGAAAAGACAATTAATGAAGATGGAAGTGTAGCATATGCAGGTTACTTTTTTGCTAAAACTCAAAGAAATGAAGAAGTAGCAAGTGCATATGTTAAAGAGTATATTAAAAGCATAAATAATTTGTATATCAATATATTTGAAGAAAAAGCTTTGTTTGAAGAAGAGGTAGAAATTATATTTCCATCGGAGCAAGAGAGTGGAAAAATAAAAGAGGAGCTAGTACATTCTTGGAATAACTCTGAAGAATTTTCACCTGAGATGGATTTATATGAAAGTATGGGGGAGTTACTTGATTTAGAATCGCCCAGCTTACACAGTAGTTTAAATGGTAAAACGCCGAACTTCACAAGGTTAGATAGTGTGGTTTGAATCCACATTGTGTATTTTAAAATAAATGATTAGGGAACATATTATTGAAATAATATTAAGAAAATTGTTGACATTTAAAATTACAAGGGTATAATTAAATCAACTTTAATAAAAAATAAATAATAATCAAATAGCTTTAAACCGTTGAGGTGGAGATAAAAATAAACAGGGCACTTACAGAGAGTTGGGATGGCTGAGAACCAGCAGAATGCTATTTATTAAATGGACCACTGAGGGCATAGTCAAAAGAACCAATAGATTAAAAAATCCATGTAAAAATAAGGAGATGCAAATCTATTAAGTTCCTAGTATTCTATGACGTGAAGGCATACGTTAGTTGCCAGGAATATGCTAGTATTCTGATGAGCGTGTGGGATTCAGACAAGGATTTGAATTTCACAAACCAAGGTGGTACCGCGGTATTGTTGTATATATTACCGTCCTTGACAATAGTTAATGCTGTTGTTAAGGGCGGTTTTTTATATTTATAAGTATAAATTTTATAAGCACAAATTAGGGAAAGGAAAAGGACTATGTATAAAGATTATTTAATGGGAAATGAAGCAATTGCATTAGGAGCATTAGCAGCAGGTGTCAATGTAGTAGCTGGTTATCCAGGGACACCCTCTACAGAAGTTTTGGAAACAATCGCTAAGAGAAAAACAGAGCGGGTCTATGTAGAATGGTCTGTTAATGAGAAAGCAGCATTAGAATTAGTCGCAGGTGCGGCTTATGGTGGTGCAAGAACAATGGTGACGATGAAACAAGTGGGATTGAATGTGGCATCTGACCCATTAATGAGTTTGGCATATATAGGGGTTAAGGGTGGCACTGTCATTATGGTTGCGGATGATCCCGGTCCTATTTCTTCACAAACAGAACAGGATACAAGACACTTTGCGGCTTTCTCTAAGCTCCCTTGTTTTGATCCTACTTCTGTGCAAGAAGCTTATGAAATGATTCAAGATGCCTTTGAGTACTCCGAAAAGTACAATACGCCTGTTATATTTAGACCAACAACAAGAGTTTGTCATGCTTATGCATCGGTGGATATCAAAGAAGAAAAAGAATACAAGGTACACAAGCCAGAGGGATTTATAAAGGATTCTTCTAAATGGGTTATCTTTCCAAGGCTTTCTTATGCCAATCATATAAAGATAGAGAAAAGAAATGCAGATCTTATGGCTGTCTTTTCTGACTATGCTAAGAATCAGATTATAGAATTCACTGAAGCAGGAAGTTTGGCAGAAAAACCAAAAGAAAATTTAATAAAAGATTTTGGGGAAAGCTTAAATGAAAGTTATAAGACTAATGAAAAAGAAATAAGAAAGGGAATTGCAACACAGGGAATCAGCTATTCATATGCAATGGAGGCTATGAAGAAAGTAGGGGCAGTAAAGACATTAAAGGTGGCCACACCATTTCCATTTCCAGAGCAGCTTGCAGTAGCGTTTTTAAAGGATTTAGATGAAGTATTATGTATTGAAGAATTAGACCCAGTGATTGAAAGGGAACTTACATATATTTGTGGCAAGTATCACTTGCCAACGAAAATACTAGGAAAGTTAACAGGACATGTGAAGAATGCAGGGGAGAATACAAGAGATAGCGTACTTGAGAATATCCAAGCATTTTTAGCTAAAGATATAAGACCTGCAGAAGACACAAAGGCTATGCAAGGTATAGAGGACACAAAGAGTATAGAGGTTGTCAATAATGAAGTAGGCGAAACTCAAAAGGATTCCAAAGAGCTTTCGTCTGACCTTCCACCAGCACTTCCAGTAAGGCCACCAGTGCTATGTGCAGGTTGTCCTCATAGAGCATCCTTCTTTGCAGTAAAGGAAGCGATGAAAGGGCAAGAAGCTGTTTTCTGTGGAGATATTGGTTGCTATACTTTGGGAAATGCCATGCCACTTGATATGGTGGATACTTGTTTGTGTATGGGAGCAGGGATTAATATCGCTCAAGGACTGGGTAAAATCGAACCTAATAAAAAATACTTTGCATTCGTAGGGGATTCTACCTTTTTTGCCTCAGCGCTTACTGGAATCGTTAATGCTGTTTATAATCAGGCCAATATGACTGTTGTTATTTTAGATAATTCAACAACTGCTATGACAGGTCATCAACCGCATCCAGGAACAGGTCATACGATGATGGGTGAGATTGTAGAAAAGATTAATATAGCAACGATTCTAAAAGGCATTGGCGTATCAGTCATAGAAGAAAGAAATCCGTTAGATTTAAAAGAGGCAATAAAATGCGTAAAAGAAACAGCTAATAAAGAAGGCGTAAAAGCAATTATTTTCAAATCACCTTGTGTTGCTTTAGTTAGGGCCAATAAGAGTGCTTGTATAGATACAAGTAAATGTATCAATTGTAAAAAGTGTATCAAGACATTGGGGTGTCCAGCTATTGTAATCAAAGAAGATAAAGTATGTATTGACTCATCTTTATGCACAGGATGTGGGTTATGCATGCAGGTTTGTCCAGTAAATGCGATTAAAGGAGGATGCGATTGTGAATAAAAATATATTATTATGTGGAGTCGGTGGGCAGGGGACGGTTCTTGCCTCCAAGTTAATTGCATCAGCAGCTATGGAAAAAGGGGTTCCTGTTATGAGTGCAGAAACGATTGGAATGGCACAAAAGGGTGGGAGTGTATTTAGTCACCTTCGCCTAGGAGAAAATTTATTTTCACCAATGATTGCAACAGGAGAGGCAGATATCATTATTGGATTTGAACCAGCAGAAACAGTAAGAATGTTACCTTATTTAAAAAAGGATGGTGTAGTCATTGTCAATTCTCATCCTATTAAACCTGTAACTTCTTCTTTAAGCAATACGTCATATAGCGGAGAAGAAATGATTGCATATTTACAAAAGCATGTAGAAAACTTGGTAGTGGTAGATTGTAATAAGGCATGTGAAGAGCTGGGTTCTTCAAAGGTAGTTAATATGGTTTTACTAGGAGCAGCAGTAAAAAGTGGTGAAATCTATCTAGAAAAAGAAGATATTAAAAATGCCATTAGAAAAAGAGTGAAACCATCATTCCATGAGCTTAATTTTAAAGCGCTAGATTATATCAATGAAAGTGCAAAATAAAAGAGCTATCAATATTAAATGACATTAATAGAGCTACTGAATGATTCAATAAATGGGGGTATATTGTATGAGAATTTCAGAAAAGCAAATTCAGCAAGTGAATAACCGAATTCAAGCATTAGTTCAGTCCAATAGTTTTTATGGGGAAAAATTAAAGGCGTCTGGTATTACTCAAATCATAAGTCAAGAGGATTTTGAAAAACTACCATTCTCTGAAAAAAGTGATTTAAGAGATGCTTATCCATTAGGGTTAATGACTGCACCAGAAGAGGAGATTGTAAGAATTCATTCTTCATCAGGAACGACAGGAAAGCCAGTCATTATTCCCTACACAGCTAAGGATGTAGATGATTGGGCAATTATGTTTAAGCGATGTTATGAGATGGCAGGGATGACTTGTGAAGATAGAGTTCAGGTAACACCTGGATATGGTTTATGGACGGCAGGTATTGGATTTCAAAATGGGGCTGAGAAATTAGGGGCTATGGTTATTCCTATGGGGCCTGGGAATACAGATAAGCAACTAGAGATGATGACCACGCTGCATAGTACAGTATTGTGTTCTACGTCTTCATATGCACTACTTTTGGCAGAGGAAATTCAAAAAAGAGGAATTAAAGATCAGATTTGTTTAAAGAAAGGTATCATTGGTTCTGAGAGATGGGGAGAAAAGATGCGACGCAGCATATCAGAAGAATTATCTATTGAACTATATGATATTTACGGCTTAACAGAAATTTATGGTCCTGGTATTGGAATTAGTTGTGAAAAGGATTGTGGTATACATTACTGGGATGATTATATTTACCTTGAAATTATTGACCCTATAACAGGAAAGACTGTGCCAGATGGACAGATGGGGGAAGTTGTGATTACCACATTAGTTAAAGAAGGTGCACCACTTATTCGTTATCGTACCCATGATTTATCTAGAATTATTCCAGGGGAGTGTGAATGTGGTAGCAAGTTCCCGAGAATTGATGTGATTATGGGAAGAACAGATGATATGATGAAAATTAAGGGAGTCAATGTATTCCCAAGTCAGATAGAAGAGGTACTGACAAGTTTCCCAGAACTTTCTAGTGAATATCAGATTCGTATTTCTCACTTAGAAGGGAAAGATACAATGAGAATCTATGTGGAGACCAATGGTACAGTAGACTTTTTGGATTTAAGCAAGCGCGTGGCAGAAAAGATAAAGAGTAAAATTGGTTTTACACCACTTGTAAAAGTTGTTGAAATCGGATTACTTCCAAGAAGTGAAAAGAAAACAAAGCGTGTTATAGATGAGCGATACGAATAATATTCATGTTTAATATTAAGGCGTGTATAAAAAGCAGGTAGCTTATTTGCAAAAAAGCTACCTGCTAAAATTTTACAAATGATTTATTTTAGGGTTAGAAAAGCATATACCCACCATAACTAATAAATATAGACAAAATGTAAATATTTGTCTTCTTGCAATGTAATATATCAAAATATGTAATTATTTGTTATAATAAACAAGTTATGATAAACAAGTTATACTAGAAATGAAAGAGGATAAATAATGGAAAGCATTTTTCAAGCTATTAATAATGTTTTTTCGTTTGTAATTCCTATCTCAGATTTTCTGTGGGAATTTCCAACGAATTTTGATTGGTATGCTAATATTCCAATCTTAGGTAACTTTTCGCTAGCAATTATTTTATTAGTTGCAACAGGTATTTTCTTTACAATTAAGACTGGATTTATTCAAGTTACACATTTTAAGAAGGGGTTAAAAATCCTTACAAAGAAGAAAAGTGATGAAATGGGTATTTCTTCACTTGGTGCATTTTTCTTAAGTTCTGCGATGAGAGTAGGGCCAGGTAATATTTTAGGTGTTACAGGTGCGATTTCTATCGGGGGACCAGGGGCACTATTTTGGATGTGGCTTTCAGCATTCTTTGGAATGGCAACAGCTTATATTGAAGCAACTTTATCTCAATTATTCAAAGAGAAAAAAGATGATGAGTTTGTAGGTGGACTTCCATATTATGGACAAAAACTTCTTGGAAACAAAGCATGGGCAGGTATTGCACTATCGTTAATGTTTATTGTTTATGCAATGTGCTGTCTGCCAGCTCAAGGTTATAATGTTGTAAGTTCAGTAGGACAAATGGGTGAAATGATTACAGGAACAAGTATTCCTACAGACTCAATTTTCTACTATGTAACTGCAATTGTAGTAGTGGCATTAACAACTTATATTGCCTTTGGTGGGATTAAAAAAGTATCTAAAGTTATGAATACAGCAGTACCCATTATGGCTGTCATTTATATGGTAACTGTACTTGTATTAATTTTATTAAATATCACAGCAGTACCTTATTTCTTTAAAGCAGTATTTGCAGGTGCATTTACGCCAGAGGCAGTATTTGGTGGTGCATTTGGGACTGTTCTTGGACAAGGAATTAAACGTGGTCTTATGAGTAATGAGGCAGGTCAAGGAACAATCAGTATGGCAGCAGGTGCTGCAAATACAGATCATCCTTGTGAGCAAGGTTGTGTACAAGCAATTGGTGTATTCTTAGATACAATCGTTATTTGTACTTTAACAGGTTTTGTAGTAGTTATGGCACATCTTTGGACAAGTGCAGATGCTACTAATTGGCTAGCATTAGACAAATTACCTAAGTTCTTAACTTCTGCTGCGGCATTAACACCTGGCGGTACAACATTTGATTTAATGATTACTTTCTTAATTACAATTAGTTTCTGCTTATTTGCCTTTACTTGTTTAGTCGGGTTTATCAGTTTCTCTGAAATGGCAGCATCTAGAATTACTAAAAAGAAAGCATTTATCAATGGAGTTCGTATCCTAGGTATCTGTATTACTGTTTTTGGTATTCTAAGCTCAATGGCTGGAATTGATTTAGGAAACTTATGGGCAATTTCTGACCTTGGTAATATTTTAATAGTATTTGCCAATGTGCCACTTTTATACATGGGTTATAAATATGCGTTAAAAGCAACAACGCACTTCAAGAAAAATGATGGTACGAAATTTACATCAGATGTAATTGGTACTGAGTGTAAATATTGGGATGAAAGAAATAAATAATAGAATAAGATAAAAAAATAAGTCCTATGAATGAAGTACATAGAAGGGTATTTCATTCATAGGACTATTTTTATTTTGAGATATAGGAGGTGTTATACCAAAGAGATAGTAAAGAAAATGATATGAATGGATTTATTCACATACTGAGATAACTTATAGG
>JAGAVZ010000044.1 GCA_017941635.1 Cellulosilyticum sp. | reverse complement strand
TTGTTATCTGTGAACTACCTATATAATCGACCTCGTCTAGCACTATTAAATCCGCACGTTGCCCTCTGGTATTGTTTGACCCAGAGTTTCCACTACTATCCCCTGCTGTAAGACCAGTAATTATTGACCCATTAGACAACTCATATCTATGGTGTATACTTCTTGATACCAATGATTGTAGTAATGGAGAACCTTCCATTAACTGTTTAAGTCTTGTAAATATTAAGTCTATCTGTGTTTCATATGGTGTTAGTATTAGTATATTGTACTGTTCGTTTGGTCCTTTATTGATTTGAGTATAAGCATACCACCAAATTAATATACACATACTATCTGTCTCACCAAGACGACGACCAAGTCTTAGAACTATCTGCTTGGCTTGTTTACCTTCCATTAATATTGGGAACTGATAATCTCTACAAGTCCAGTTTAAATAAACCTTAGCCCAAAGTATTGGCGAGTTTGTTACAACGTATTCTAAAGCCTCAACTTTTGACACTCCTGCACTACTTACAACCAAATTTAGTCTATCCTCTATAAGAGGGTCTAAGGCTCTAAGTTCATCAACAAGTAGGTCTGCCTCTTGTTCTGTTAATTCCATTACGCTTATTTTATCCATTCTCTCTCTGTTCCTTTATCTTAATAATTCATATTTCTAAAATATGCTCTAGCTTCACTACCTAATACACTTCTAGTAGCTTCACCATTTTGGTTTATCATAGCCATACCTCTTTGCCTCATTGTATGGGCGGCTTCTGTATTTACTACCCTATTATGTTTTGCATGAGTACCATTGCCACCAAATGCCTCTGCCATTAATCCTGTATTTTGTTGTCCATCTGCTATAGCTAATTGACCACCCATAAGAGCCATTTCTCCAAGGAATAATGCCATATTACCTTTTGACCCTAAGAAAAACCCTCTAAGCGTATCATCTATAATGGCACTAACACCAGCCTTTGCCACAGAAGAAACTACACCTTCTCCGTTTTGTATTCTACTATACGCATCTGTAAAGGCATAAGTACCTAAAAAGAACATATTAAGTTTACTAACTTTTCCTGGCTTTGGTAAATTAGCCCTTGCATCTGGAGGTAAGTTTTTTAATTTTACACTAGCCATTTTATCACCTCATATTATGTAGTGCGAACACTATATCACCTTCGGCACCCCTTGTAGTCTGACTATACTCTATACTATCTCTTATTCTAGCAGACTCTTGTCTTGCCTTTGCTGTACTTGTGTCGTTTAATTTCTTTAACCCTGGAGTTATTAATGTTGCACTAGCACCTTCTATACCACCAACACTCATAGCTGATAATCCTTCTCCAGCTTCTATTGTACCCATCTGTGCCCTTGTGTTTATATCCATACCAGTAGTAACTCCTTTATAAGCAAGTAGACCACCAACAAGTGGAACCGAGTACTTATGATTTATATGATATGGTATAAAAGATTGATATATGGCATCTGGGTACTCAAGGTTGTTACCATTTGACCTTTGTAATATATCCTTTGGACCTACAGTATACTTCATATTTTTTTCAGCTTTGAGTGCCCTCTTCTCTTTAATGCTCTCACTTGCAAATTCACCAATATCCTCTAAATCTGTTTTAACCTTTTTTACTTTTTCTCCTACCTTGCCAACAACTTTACCTGCTCCCTTAAGTATATTCTTAACGCTCATATTCGTTGCCTCTCATTCTATCTATACCAGATTTAGCCATATTTACAGTACCTTTTACTGCACTACCTGCAACATTAACTGCTCCAGTTGCTAACATAGCAGTTCCTCCTACTGCAAATGCACTAGCAGTAACTCTCCCACCAAGAACTCCTGCACTCTTAAGTGCTCCATTCCAGTCCGAGTTTTCTATTCCACTAAGAACACTACTAAATGGCGTTCCGTAATACTCTTTAGCAGCATTGATTGGTGTCATAATGGTTGCCCCTCCATTTACCTCTCTTGTTGATCTAGTAAGAAGGTCTTGCATAGTTTCACCTTTAGGTGCACTACCATTTACCAAGTTATCCTTTGCTACATTAAGGATTGTTTCCCTATGTGCCCTTCCTAACTCTTTATCCTTTGCCATTGATTTTTCTATACTTCTTCTTAGGTTCTCATTCTCAACATCAAGTGGGTTCATCTTATCAACTTCTGCCATTTTATCTTTAAAAGCTCCAAAAACTTCGTCACCATTACTTCCGTTAATTGTAAAATCACCTACACCAACATCCTCTAGACTTCCATTCTTGATAAAGTTGATACCTTTTACAGCTTTATCATTCATATCGTTAAATGCTTTCATTTTAGCATTAGTGAATAGTCCATCAACATATAAAACGTCTTTGATACCTTTAGCGATAGGAGTATCTTTTACATTATTAAAAAGTTTACTTGCTTGTGCCTTAACATTTATAGCCATGTTTACACCTCTAGTTCTTTACCATCCAGTTTGTTAGATATTTTGTTAAATATACTCATTGCTTGTTGTCCTGGAGTTAACTCTAGCTTAACCTCTTTAGACTTATCTTTTCTAGTAGAGTTTAATAATTGAAGTATCTTATATCTCTTATCTAGTAATTGAAGTTTAAATATTGCCTCTGGAGATACTTCATCTTTGTAGTAAGCCTTACCTTTGTTGTCTACTGTTGTTATTGTTCTTGAAATAAAGTCAGCAGATATTGCCATTTTATTTTCGGCTCTTAAGACTTGGATTTCGTTATCAACTAAATCTCTTATTAGAGTTGCATCAACTATATCTCTATCATCTATTATGTCGTCAGATGTATTGATATTAAAGTGATTACACCAATGCTCAAATCTAGCCATTATAGCTCCTATCTCGATAGGGCATCTATGACCCTTCATTATATCTAGGTTAGCCTCATTAACCGTACATATAGCTTTATAAGGGCATTGCTCTCCTTTACATATTAGTGGTATTGCTGCAAACATACCATGTTTTACTTCGAATTTCTTTGACTCTGACTCGGCTTGTACCATAACTGCATCTGGCACTCCCCAAACGTCTTTAGCAGTCTTTGACATTTACTCTTCACCTTCCTTATAATATTCCTTTGACTAAGTCTGCGTGAGCTAAAGACCCAGCAGAATAAATAGTCTTGTTTTTTAGTTTAGTATATAATCCCATATTCCTTAACTTTTGATTAATTAGATAATCATTTGTTTTTGATGCACCGACAACGTCGTTAACAAATTCAACATCATTAGTAG
>JAGAVZ010000043.1 GCA_017941635.1 Cellulosilyticum sp. | reverse complement strand
GCCTTGTTTATCCAAGAAAATTGAAGGAATGGAAGAAGAATGCATAGATGCCGTACTGACCTTTGAAGAATTTGTCGAGTGGATGAAGGAGTCGGGCCTCTCCCTGAAAGAACAGTCGGTTATACCTTTTGATGGCATAGAGGAAAGACAACGTCTCTATCCTATAGTAGGTGGTGTGACTGCAACGATTGCTAAGGAAGCAGAAACGAGAGAAATCATTACGATTGATGGGATTGGAACATGTCAAAAGATGATGCCACATATTATAGCAGGTGAGTTTAAGCACTGTTTATTAGAAATGCATGGCTGCCGCTATGGTTGTATTGCAGGCCCAGGTATGCCACGAGATGGTGTACATATTTTTGAAAGGCAAGCAAGAGTGAAACAATATGCAAAGGGACTAAGTGATGAGAGCCCGCGCAATGAAATCAACAAGGCATTTAAAAAGGATGGGGATACCATTAACTTGCACAAAGTATTTCCAAACTTGCAAAAGGCTTTAAAGATGCCAAGTGAGGCAGAGATTATTGCTATCTTAAATCAGATTGGTAAGGAAACACCTTTAGATGAATTAAATTGTGGCAGTTGTGGCTACAAGACATGCCGTGAGAAGGCAATTGCCGTATATAATGGATTAGCAGAGCCTTATATGTGTTTGCCTTATATGCGTCAGCAGGCAGAGACATTAACCAATGTCATTTTTGAAGCCACGCCCAATATGATTGTGATGATTAATGAAAATCTAGAAATCTTAGAAATGAATCCTGCTGCAAAGCAATTTTTTAAAGTGACAAAGGAGCAGTATACACAGTTTCCAATAGGTGCTTTTTTAGATGAAGCCCTATTTGAAACGGTTAAGGAAACGAGGCAAAATTTACTGAATTTAAAGGTTCAGATCGAAACAAATGACACAACAGTTATACAAAGTATTATTTGGAGTGAGTATCATCATATGCTTTTATGGATTGCCAGTGATATGACTCAGGACGAAAAACAGGCCAAGAAATTGCAAAGCATGAAAATAGAGGCGATTGATATGGCGCAACAGGTCATCAACAAACAAATGACAGTCGCACAGGAGATTGCAAGTTTATTAGGAGAAACAACTGCTGAAACGAAAGTAACACTGACCAAATTAAAAAATTTAATCCAAGAGGAAGAGGCCATCAAATCATGAAATTTTTTATGGATTTTGCAGCAGCTAGTTTAAATAAGGTAGGAGAAGAATTATGTGGTGACAAGGTTGAATGGATGAGTGATGCACATTATTTTATTGCTGTGTTATCAGATGGCTTGGGAAGTGGCGTCAAGGCAAATATCTTATCGACACTCACCTCAAAGATTGCCATGACCATGCTGAAAGAAGGCTTACCTCTAGAAGAAGTTGTAGATACGCTGGTTCACACGTTACCCATTTGTTCAGTGAGGAAACTAGCCTATTCTACTTTTACAATGATGAAAATAGATGAGGATGGTATGGCTTATGTCGTGGAGTTTGATAATCCAGGTATATTTTTTATACGCCAAGGCAAACTTTGTGAACTTAGCAAAAAGCAGAAATGGATTAATGAGCGGTGTATCTATGAAAGTCATATTCTTTTAGAAGAAAAAGACACCTTTGTTTTGGTCAGTGATGGAGTAATTCATGCAGGTGTTGGGCAAGTACTCAATTTGGGATGGAGCTGGAAAGAAGTTGCACAATATTTGCAAGGATTACCCATTGAGCAGCTATCGGCTAAGAAGATTACAAGTGCTTTGTTAGGAGTGTGTGAAGATTTGTACTTAAGTAGGCCAGGAGATGATACAACAGTTGCAACCATTCAAGCCATTAGGCCCAAAGTGGCTACGTTATTTTCGGGACCACCTTGTAATAAGGAGCGAGATTATGAGGTGGTGGAAAAACTATTACATACCCAAGGAAAGAAAATTATATGTGGAGGAACAGCAGCAAACATTGTAAGTCGTATGACGGGACGTGAGGTGAGAACAAGCTTTAAAATGGTTGACCCGAGTATTCCACCCATTGGTTATATCCAAGGCATTGATTTAGTTACAGAAGGCGTACTCACTTTACAAGGAGCTGTTGAAATATTAGAAAAGGTAAAATCGAGCACCGATATCAGTTTTCTAGATGCAGAGGATGGGGCATCATTACTTGCAAAAATGCTATTTGAAGAATGTACTCATATTCATATGTTAGTGGGAAAGGCCATTAATCCAGCGCATCAAAATCCTGATTTTCCACAAGCTCTCAGTATTAAACTCAATATTCTTTATAAGCTAGAAAAGGTTTTGGTGGCACTGGGTAAAGTCGTCGAAATAGAAATGGTTTAAATAGTCCTTATTAGATTGCATAATAAAGAAGTGATTTATTTATAATATTAAGAGTTATTTAGTATTTGGTGCGCAATACATCCTATGCTATAATAAAACAGACAGTAAAGGAGGAAGAATATGTCAGACATTAAAAAGTTAAAAAAAGAATACAAAAATGTATGGGAAAGCTATACAGAGCAAGACACAAGAACTTTATTTGCCTATGGAGAGCGTTATCGCCAATTTATTTCAAAAAATAAAACAGAGCGTGAATGTGTACGTAGCATGATTGCCATTGCTGAAAAATCAGGTTATCAAAACATTGAAACGTTAATCGAGGAACAAGCTGAGCTTAAGCCAGGAGATAAAGTTTATGCTAACTATAATGATAAAACACTTGTTCTTTTCTGCATGGGTCAAAAACCAATAACAGAAGGAATGAATTTATTAGGTGCACATTTGGATTCACCAAGATTAGATCTTAAGCCAAATCCACTTTATGAGGATACAGATTTAGCCATGCTCAAAACGCACTATTATGGTGGCGTGAAAAAATATCAATGGGTAACACTTCCACTTGCCATTCATGGTGTTGTAGCAAAAAAAGATGGGACAGTGGTGAATCTTTCAATTGGGGAAGATCCAATGGACCCTGTAGTGGGAATTTCAGATTTACTTATTCACTTAGCAAGTGAACAAATGCAAAAGAAGGTCACAGAAGCCATTAAGGGTGAGGACTTAAATATTTGTCTAGGAAGTATGCCACTTAAAGGGGAAGAAAAAGATAAGGTAAAAGCAAATATTTTACACCTTTTATATGAAAAATATGGTATTATAGAAGAAGATTTCGTGTCTGCAGAAATTGAAATCGTACCTGCAGGACCAGCAAGGGACTATGGTTTAGACCGTAGTATGATTATCGGCTATGGACAAGATGACCGTGTTTGTGCCTATGCTTCATTTGAAGCACAACTAGAAGTTGAAAATCCAGAAAGAACCACAGCAACCATTTTAGTCGATAAAGAAGAAATTGGAAGCGTGGGTGCCTCTGGTATGCATTCAAGATTTTTTGAAAATATGGTAGCAGAAGTGATGGAACTTTGTGGATGCTACTCTAGCATCAACTTAAGACGTACAATGGCACGTTCAAAGATGCTTTCTTCTGATGTAACAGCAGGTCATGATCCAAATTATGCAAGTGTATTAGAAAAGAACAACGCTGCTTACTTTGGTAAAGGGGTTGTCTTTATGAAATATACAGGGGCTAGAGGAAAATCTGGTTCCAATGAAGCAAATGCAGAGTATGTGGCACAGCTTAGACGTATTATGGAAGACAACAATGTCACATGGCAAACAGCTGAGCTTGGTCGTATTGACCTTGGTGGTGGCGGTACCATCGCTTACATCTTAGCAGAGTATGGTATGGATGTCATTGACTGTGGTGTGCCTGTTCATAGCATGCATGCACCATGGGAAGTGACAAGCAAAGCAGATTTATATGAAATGAGAAAAGCATATATTGCTTTCTTACAAAACGCTTAGGAAAGAGGAAATCAAACATGCAAAACCCAATTGTTACAATTACAATGGATGATGATAGTCAAATCATTCTTGAACTTTATCCAGAAATTGCACCAGAGTCTGTAAAAAACTTTGTTTCATTAGTAAGTAAAGATTTTTACAATGGTTTAACATTCCACCGTATTATTCCAGGATTTATGATTCAAGGTGGGGATCCAGAAGGAACAGGTATGGGTGGCCCAGGTTACTCAATCAAAGGTGAGTTTGCTCAAAATGGTTTCAAAAACTCACTTAAACATTCACGTGGAGTGCTTTCAATGGCACGTAGCATGAATCCAAACTCAGCTGGTTCTCAATTCTTTATCATGCACGAAGATGCACCGCACTTAGATGGTGGTTATGCTGCATTTGGTAAGGTGATTGAAGGCATTGAAGTTGTAGATTACATTGCTCGAACAGCAACTGATTTTAGCGATCGTCCACTTCAACCAGTAGTGATGAAAACTGTAACAGTAGATACAAAAGGTGAAACTTTCGAAGAACCTACAAAACTTTAATCATTCATCTTTACAAAGGTAAAGATTCTTATATGAATAAAAATTTTTGAATAAGTAATCCTTCTTTTTATATGACAGTTTATGTATGTAAAAAAGAAAAATGGATATACTTTGATTGTCAGAGATTAAGACTAAAGAATTGGATGACAATCGCTTGACAAGCGTGCTATAATGAAAAACAAGCAATTTATTCCAAGGAGGAACTAACAATGGAAGAAAACAAAAACTGTGGATGCGGCTGTGGCTGTGGAGAAGAAGAAAACACATTAGCACATGGATGCTGTGGTGAAGAAGACGGTTGCGGATGTGGCTGTGGAGAAGAAATGGAAGAGTCTATCATCTATGTAACATTTGATGATGAAGATGATACAGAAGTTGCTTGCAGCGTATTAGATATTTTCGAATGCAATGGTAGAGAATATATCGCAATCGCACCAAAAGCAGAAGTTGATGGTGAAGATGAAGCAGAAGTATACTTCTACCGTTATTCAGAAGATGGCGAAGAAGTTAAATTAGATGACATCGAAACAGACGAAGAATGGAACGATGTTGCAGAATTATTCGACGCTAATTTCTTTGGTTGTGAAGATCACGAATAATAAAAAATAAGGCCATATAAGCTTTGTAAAATAACCAGGTATCTTAGTGTACTTGGTTATTTTTTATTGGAAAAGTTTGATGAACATAAAATACTAAAAAAGACTTATACTTAAAATAAGACAATTCACTAAAAACGGCCAATTAAGTCTTTACAAAAACGAACAAATGTTTGATAATATGGAAAGTGAGCTAATCAATGCATAATTTTAACCATTAGATTGAGTTATTAAAAATATGTATGAAATCTAGAAATATGTAGTGAGCAGAGAAAGGTTCACATCTTGACAATAAAGCAGGTTTTATTTACAGTTAAAAAGATAAAGAATAAAAATAGGTGATTAACATGAAAGAGAAAATATATGACAACCAAAGTATCTCTTCATTAAAAGGCGCGGATCGTGTGCGTCTTAGACCAGGAGTCATTTTTGGTTCGGATGGTATCGAAGGGTGTCAGCATTCGGTATTTGAGATACTCGCCAATTCAATTGATGAATTTAAAGAAGGTTATGGGAATGTTATTCGTGTCACATTACATGAAGATCATTCGATTACAGTCGAAGATTATGGACGAGGCATTCCAGTGGATTATAACCCAAGCGAAGAGCGTTATAACTGGGAACTCGTTTTCTGCGAATTATATGCTGGGGGTAAATATAATAATAATGAGGGAGATAACTACGAGTTCAGTTTAGGTTTAAATGGACTTGGTAGTTGTGCGACACAATATAGTTCAGAGTTTATGAATGTAGAGGTTAAACGTGATGGCTACATTTACTCTTTACATTTTGAGAAAGGTGAAAATATTGGTGGACTTCAAAAAGTTGAGGCAAACTATAAACATACAGGAAGTAAAATTCATTGGTTACCAGATAAAGATGTTTTCACAGATGTGAATATTTCATCTGAGTATTTCCACGATGTACTCAAAAGACAAGCTGTAGTTAACAAAAACTTACAATTTGTTTTTGAAGATCAAATTCGTGATGAAAAACATGTTTATCTGTATGAAGAAGGAATCTTGGGCTATGCAAAAGAAGTGGCTGGCGAAAAGAACTTCACCAATGTTGTCTTTACTGAAAATGAAACAAAAGGACGTGACCGCGAAGATCGTCCAGAATATAAGCTAAAGTTTGAAATAGCATTTGGCTTTTGTAATGAAAATAACTTACTAGAATACTATCATAACTCAAGTTACTTAGAGTATGGTGGTTCTCCAGATAAAGCGGTGAAAAATGCCTTTGTTTATGCCATTGACCAGTATCTTAAAAACGAAGGGTTATACAATAAAGATGAAAAGAAAATTACATTTGTGGATATTCAAGATAGTTTAATCTTAATTTCCAACTCATTTTCAACGATTACAAGCTATGAAAATCAGACAAAAAAAGCTATTACCAATAAGTTTATTCAAGAGGCAATGCAAGACTACTTAAAAGAATATCTCTTTATTTATTTTACAGAGAATAAAGATGAAGCAGTTAAAATCGCAAAACAGGTTTTAGTCAACAAACGTAGCCGTGAAAAAGCAGAACGTACACGTATCAACGTGCGTAAACAATTAAGTGGCAGTATTGATATTGGAAACCGTATTAAGAAGTTCGTAGACTGTCGTACAAAAGATGTGACAAAACGAGAGCTTTACATTGTGGAAGGGGATTCTGCACTTGGTTCTTGTAAATTAGGACGTAATGCAGAGTTCCAGGGCATTATGCCAGTACGTGGTAAAATCTTAAACTGTTTAAAAGCAGATTATGACAAAGTTTTTAAAAGTGATATTATTGTAGATTTACTAAAAGTATTAGGCTGTGGGGTAGAAATTTCTTCAAAGCATAATAAAGACCTCAATACGTTTGACCTGAATAATTTAAGATGGAACAAAATCATTATTTGTACGGATGCCGATGTTGATGGTTATCAAATTCGTACACTGATTTTAACCATGTTATACCGTCTTGCACCTACATTGATTAAAGAAGGTAGAGTGTTTATTGCAGAGACACCACTTTATGAAATCAATACAAAAAATAAAACGTACTTTGCCTTTTCTGATGCAGAGAAAGCAGAGATTTTAAAACAAATTAAAACAAAATATACGATTCAACGCTCAAAGGGGCTTGGTGAAAATAATCCAGATATGATGTGGGAAACAACTATGAATCCAGAGACAAGACGACTCATTCAAGTTGTTCCAGAAAACATTGAAGAGGCCGAAGAAATGTTTGACCGCCTTTTAGGAGACAACCTTCCGGCAAGAAAAGATTTTATTGCAACAGAAGGCTACCGCTATTTAGAGCTAGCTGATATGAGTTAGGAGGGGACAAGCAGATGAAAGAGCCAATTGTCATTAAACAAGATATTACACATACTCTAGAAAGTAACTATATGCCATATGCTATGAGTGTTATTGTTTCTAGGGCATTACCTGAAATTGATGGGTTTAAACCATCTCATCGTAAATTATTGTATACGATGTATAAAATGAACCTGATTAAAGGGGCACGTACCAAATCCGCTAACATTGTTGGACAAACCATGAAACTCAATCCACATGGTGACCAAACCATTTATGAAACAATGGTACGTTTAACAAAAGGGTATTCTGCGCTGAATACACCTTTTGTCGATTCAAAAGGAAATTTTGGTAAAGTTTATTCAAGAGATATGGCCTACGCAGCGCCACGTTATACAGAAGCGAAATTGAGTGATATCTGTGTTGAGATTTTTAATGATATTGAAGAAAATGCTGTAGAATTAGTAGATAACTATGATGGGACTTTAAAGGAACCAGTCTTACTTCCAACACGTTTTCCAAATATCCTAGTTAATCCAAATCAAGGGATTGCAGTAGGGATGGCTAGTAATATTTGTCCATTCAATTTAAATGAAGTATGTGATGCAACGATTGCTTATTTAAAAAGTGATAAAATAGATGTCCTTGAACATATTATTGCACCAGATTTCCCAACAGGTGGAATGCTCATTTATGACGAAAAAGAAATGCGTCAAATGGCGGATACAGGACGTGGGAGCTTTAAAGTACGTGGTAAATACACTTATATGAAAAAAGACAACTGTATTGAGGTAACAGAAATTCCTTATACCACAACAGTAGAAGCCATTATTGATAAAATTGAAGAGCTTGTTAAAGCGGGGAAAATTAGAGAAATTTCAGACGTACGTGATGAAACAGATCTTTCTGGTTTAAAACTGGCCATTGACCTTAAGAGAGGAACAGACCCAGATCTTTTAATGCAAAAGCTGTATAAAACAACTCCTCTTGAAGATAGCTTTAGCTGTAACTTTAACATTCTGATTAATGGGATGCCACGTGTCATGGGGATTAAAGAAATTATCCATGAGTGGAGCTTATTTAGACAAGAGTCGATTGTGCGTAAATATCGTTTCTTAATTGAAAAGATGGAAAAACGCTATCACTTATTACTTGGTCTTAAAGAAATCTTATTAGATATTGATGCAGCTATTGATATTGTCCGTCATACAGAAAAGGAAAAGGATGTTGTTCCAAGACTGATGGCGCATTTTGGTATTAGTGAAATGCAGGCAGATTATGTAGCAGAAATTAAATTACGTCATTTAAATAGACAATATATTTTAGAGACTTTAAAAGAAGTTGAAGAACTCGAAAAAGAGATTGAACGTTTAAAAGATCTCATTGAAGACCCTAAAAAAGTGAAAAAAGTCATTATTGATGAGCTTAAACAAATCCAAAAGAAATATCCAATGGAAAGAAATACAGATGTGTTAAAACACACAGAGGTGGTACACATCAAACATGAAGAAATGATTGAAGATTACAATGTCAAACTTTTCTTCACGCAGCATCAATATATTAAGAAAATCACATTGGTTTCACTTCGTAGTAGTGGAGAACAAAAATTAAAAGACGATGACAAAATTATTCAAGAGATTGAAGCTAATAACCGTCAGGAACTTTTAATCTTTACAAATCAATGTAATGTTTATAAAATTAAACTTCATGAGGTAGAAGATTGTAAAGCAAGTCAATATGGGGTTTATTTGCCAAATCTTTTAAAGATGGATGAAGATGAGCAAATTATTGCAATTTGCCCAACAACAGATTATAGTGGATATATGGCCTTTGCTTTTGAGACTGGAAAAATTTCAAAAGTGCCACTAACAGCTTATGAAACCAAGACAAATCGTAAAAAGCTCATTAAAGCTTTTTATGGTAAGTCAGCTTGTGTGGGCATTGAATTTGTAACAGATGAAGATATTCTTGAACTTATAAGAGCCGATGAGAAGATTGCTTATATCCCGGCTTCTTTATTAGAAGAAAACAAAAACGCGATGCAAATGGTATGCAAGCGTTAGCGATTACGAAGAGAATTGGGATGAAACAAATGCGAAAAGTCACAGAAGTAACAGAAGAAATCCGTGATAGTGTTGCAAAAGAGCTTCCAGCTATCAGCAGAATGCGCTAATTGAATCCATTCAGGGGGAATTAATATGAGAACAGCAGTTAAGGCAGCTAAAAGAATCGTCGTAAAGATTGGTACGTCATCATTAACACACGAAAATGGACGTGTGGATTTAAATAAAATGGAAAGACTTGCAAGAGTTTTAACAGATTTAAATAACTCGGGTAAAGAGATTGTCCTTGTATCATCGGGAGCAGTTAATGCAGGGATGCAGCGTATTGGGCGCAATAAACGTCCTGAAGAATTACCATTAAAACAAGCTTCTGCTGCAATTGGGCAAGCGATTTTGATGAAAATGTACCAAAAATTCTTTGATGAATATAATCAAGTAATTGCTCAAATACTACTCACAAAAGATGTGACAGAAGATCCAATTAAAAATAAAAATGCAAAAAATACATTTGAAACACTCATTGAATTAGGGGTTATTCCAATCATCAATGAAAATGACTGTATTTCAACTGCGCAGATTGAAGGCTACCGTTTTGGAGATAATGATACTTTATCAGCAACAGTAGCAGAATTGATTAATGCAGATTTATTAGTCCTTTTAACAGATATTGATGGACTTTATACTGCAAATCCAAAAGAAAACTCAGATGCGGTGCTGATTAGTGAAGTAACTGAGATTACAGATGAAATTAAAGGGTTAGCAGGTGGAGCTGGTTCGACAATGGGAACTGGTGGTATGATGACTAAGATTTTAGCTGCTGAGATTGCAAAGGCATGTCAAACACAAACAGTCATTGCATCAGGAGAAGAAATTGAGATATTAAGGAAAGTAGTAGATGGCGAGCCTGTAGGTACGTGGTTTATTGCTTAGGAAAGGAAATAATATGGATAATAAATTTGATATGGACCAACTGATTAAAGAAATCAACGAACTTGCACATAAAAAGAAAACAGTTGGGTTAACAGAAGAAGAGCAAGTGAAACAAAATGTCCTTCGTCAAAAATACCTTGAAATTTTCAGAGGAAATTTTAAACAACAATTAGCCAATACAAAAATTAAAACACCAGATGGTAAATTACATCCATTAAAATATATGAAACAAGATGGTAAAAAAATGAACTAATGTAAAATGATTAGTATGAAAGAGCGATACACTTCATAGGGAAGGGTATCGCTTTTTAAATACTTGAAACTTTAAAATAGCATAAGATTAATAGAAAAGCGGTATGGATGAAAACGCAGATTTTGAACAGTTTTTCGAATGTATGTTTGCTATTTGATGCGTTATAAGATACAATAAATAAGAATTAAAGTAGAAAAGACAAGAAAAGGAGCAAGTGATGATTACCTATTTAAAAGGCATAGTTACGGAAATGGGTGAAAATACAGTTGTATTAGAAGCTTATGGAATCGGTTATGAAGTTTTTTGTAGTACACGTACTATAGGGGAATTATCTAGCCTTACAGATACCGTTAAATTATATATTCATGAAGTGATTAAAGAAGATAGCCATGATTTATATGGATTTTATCGCATAGAAGACCGTGAAGTGTTTAGAAAGCTTATTAGTGTGAGTGGGATTGGACCAAAAAGTGGGATTCAAATTCTAACACTTTATAGTGTACAAGAAATTATTGAAATTATTATGGAGCAAGATAGCAAGGCTTTAAGTAAGGTAAGTGGGATTGGACCAAAGACAGCCCAGCGTATTATTTTAGAGCTGAAAGATGCCATGAGCAAGCTTTATGTACCAGATTTAAGTATACTTCAAACGGGGCTTAAAGATACAGAATCTAAGCATGAGGCAATTGAAGCATTAGAAGCACTTGGTTATAGTCATCAAGAAGCGAAAAAAGCTGTTGAGGCTGTGGATGATTATCATTCAAATAGTGAAACACTCATCCGTAAAGCTTTAAGTATACTCGGGATGTAGAAAGGAGCAGCTATGGAAAATCGTATTATTTCAAGTGATTTACAATTAGAAGATCATGAAATTGAAAGTAGCATTCGTCCAATAAGTTTAGAAGAATATATTGGGCAAAGTGCCATCAAAGAAAATATTAAAATCTTTATTGAAGCAGCCAAACTCAGGGGAGAAGCACTGGACCATGTCCTTTTATATGGACCACCAGGTTTGGGGAAAACAACAATGGCTGGAGTAATTGCAGCAGAGATGGGTGTGAAGATTAAAATTACATCAGGTCCTGCTATCGAAAGGCCAGGAGATATTGCAGCGATTTTAAATAACCTACAACATGGGGATATTTTATTTATTGATGAGATTCATCGTATGAGTCGTCAAGTCGAAGAGGTTTTATACTCTGCTATGGAAGATTATTGTATTGATATTGTAGTGGGAAAAGGACCAGCAGCGAAATCGATTCGTTTGACCCTTCCAAAGTTTACGTTAATTGGAGCAACTACAAGAGCAGGAATGCTGAGTGCTCCGCTTAGGGACCGTTTTGGTATTATTCAGCGTCTGGAGTATTATAATAAAGAAGAGCTTGGACAAATTATTTCAAGGGCTGCTCATATTTTAGGAACAGAAATTGAAATGAATGCCGCTTTGGAGTTAGCTAAATGTAGTAGAGGAACACCTCGTGTAGCCAATAGATTGTTAAAACGTGTTAGAGATATTGCCCTTATCAAGTATGATTGTCATATTACAGAGGCAGTTTGTCTGAAGGCATTAGAGTTACTTAATATTGACCGTAATGGTTTAGATGATATTGATCGACGTATTATTGAAGCTATTGCACTTCAGTTCAAAGGTGGCCCAGTAGGGCTAGATACATTAGCAGCTGCTATTGGAGAAGAAAGAGATACATTGGAAGATGTTTACGAACCTTATTTAATTCAACAAGGCTATATGCAGCGTACACCGAGAGGTAGAATGCTAGCACCTAAAGCGTATGAAGTGTTTGACTTAAAAAGTTTGTAGTATTTTAATATAGGGTATGCTATAATTGGAAAAAAGAAAAATGTGCATAATGCATATGATGGGGTGTAGGTATATGTCAAAAAACAGAGTGGAGAGTGTCATTGGAGAAAACATTATTGCCCTATAAGGGAATGAATCCGAAGAGCATATGCAACGTGTTGCTAAGGTCATTAATAAGAAACTTTAGACAACTATACCACATCTTTAGAAGAATTAAGTATAGAAAACGAAAAGTTGAAAGCAATGCTCAGTCAACTGACTACAGAGCTTTCACACACGAGGGAGCAACTTGCGATTGCGACTCATCAAGGGAAAAAAGAAGATGTAAACAGGGGGAGGTAACTTCCCCTGTTAGTTTATTAAGGAAAAGGTGAAATATTTTGAAGAAAGCAGAACTTCTGGCGCCTGTTGGCAAGATGGAAAATGCGATTGCAGCGATTGAAAATGGAGCAGATGCCCTTTTCGTAGGTGGCAAAGGCTTTAATGCAAGACAGGCAGCAGATAATTTTACAGAAGATGAACTAGAAGAAATTGTTAAATATGCTACATTACGTGGTGTAAGAGTGTATGTCACAGTTAATATACTCATCAAAGAAACGGAGACAGTAGCGTTATTTGAATACTTAAAGTATCTTGAGGAAATAGGTGTACATGCTATTATTATTCAAGACTTAGGTATTGCGCATATGGTACGTAAATATTTCCCTAAGTTACGTTTACATGCAAGCACACAAATGTCTGCACATAGTATTGAAGATGTTCTGTTCTTAAAAGAACTTGGCTTTAAACGTGTTGTTTTAGCCAGAGAAATGCAGCTTAAAGAAATTAAGCATATTATTGATACTTGTGACATCGAGGTAGAAACATTTGTTCATGGCGCACTTTGTTATAGTTATTCGGGGCAATGTTTAATGAGTAGTTTAATTGGTGGTCGTAGTGGGAACCGTGGACGTTGTGCACAAACTTGTCGTATGCGTTACAGTCTCAAAGAAGAAGGCAAGGTCATTAGTCCAGAAAGTTATTTACTGAGCTTAAAGGATATTTGCTCGATTGAATTTTTACCAGAGTTATTAGAAGTAGGGATTCATTCCTTTAAAGTAGAAGGACGCATGAAATCTCCAGAATATGTTGCATCTGTTATTGGAACGTATCGCAAATATATAGAACTGGCAGAGCGTGGTGAAACTTATAAAGTATCTGAAGAAGATATGAATACACTTAAGGGGATTTTTAACCGTGGTGGCTTTTCAAAAGGCTATTACTATAGTAAGGGAAATGCTAAGATGCTCACACCGAATAGTCCACGTCACATTGGGATTAAAGTAGGAGAAGTGGTACGCTTTGTGGCAAAGACAGGTCAAGCAACCATTCAGCTTACCCATACGTTGAATCCAGGCGATGGCTTAGAAATTATCCGTAAGGGCAAAGAAAGCGTGGGAACTGGCATTACCAAAGTTTGTGAAGCTGGCAGTCGAATCACTTGTCAATTTAATCAATATGTGGAAGTGGGAAGTGAAGTTTATTTAACTAAAAATCATTCCCTTCTGAAACAAATGCGTCAGACCTATGCAAGACCTTCACGTAAGATGCCAATTACAATGCAAATTATAGGAGAAATTGATAAACCTCTTGAAGTAACTTTAACCGCACAAGGTAAAACGGTTACTTATGTAGGTGGGCTACTTCAAACAGCTAGTCAATCTCCAATTACAAAAGAACAAGCAAGAAAGCAGTTAACAAAGTTGGGCAGCACATCTTTTATTGCCAGAAAAGTAGAAATCACATGGCCAGAAAATGCTTATATTGGCATCAGTCAATTAAATGAAGTACGACGAGGGGCTTGTGAGCAATTAGAAAGCGTATTACTTCAAAAAGAAGTAGATGAAGTGCCAGAGATGTATCAAGCAGAAACTGGAGAAGACTATGAAAAACGTACTTGGTCCGTTCATGTTAATACGATGGAGCAATTAGACGTTGTATTAGGGTATGAAGCAGTAGAACGTATTTATTGGGAGTGGAGCTATCAAAATGAACAAGCCAAAGTAGCGGCTAAGAAATGTCAAGAAGCAGGTAAAGCCTTTTATTTAGCTCTTCCAAATATTATGAAAGATACCACATATAAGATGTACCAAAACGAGCTGATGGCTTGGCGTCATTTATCAATTCAAGGTTTCTTAGTACGTAATATGGGAGAATACCACTTCTTACGTGAGTTAGGAAAAGAAATCGTTATAGATTATAATATGAACATTACCAATAATGAAACGATTGCTTTATGGGAGTTACAAGGTGTAAGTACTGTTACGACTTCGCTAGAGCTTTCAAATCTAGAAAATAACTTATTAAAAGGACACATTGAACGTGTTGTATATGGTTACTTCCCAGTTATGACATCTTCTCAATGTGTCTTAAGAGGCACACCGTCTTGTCAAAAAAATGTAAAAGATATGCATTTCTTTGAAATAGAAGACCGTAAGCAGATTTCGTGGCGTGTTCAAACAGATTGTAAGGTTTGTATGATGCAAATTATGAGCTATGAACCTCTTGCCATTCGTAAAGGTGAACTTGCTAATAATAGAATTCTTCGTATTCAATTTACTAATGAAAATGCAACAAGAGTCGAAGAAGTAATGGCACATTATTTAGGCCATGGAGAATCTGGGCCATTAAAAGGAGCAATGTTTAAAGCAGTGCTGTAAAGGAGGAATGGTCATGGGATATTTTAATATAATGATACTTTTAAGTCGGTATATTTTTGCTGGCTTTGGAATCTTATTTGTCATTGTTGCCTTTAGTTTTATGAAGCCTTTTGTAAATTATAATTTAGGCAATAGAAAAGAAAAAAATAGATTACTCTCTATCTGCTTGTATTTTTTCCATTTAGCTGGAATTAGTATTATTATGGTTAAACAAACAAATGAAACCATTAGACTAGCGATTGGAGTCAATGGACTGATTATGTTGGCCATTTTTATAGGGTCATTCTTTATTTTGAAGATGATGAAAAGACATCAAGAGCTTGTCTTGTGGCAGATGATGTTCTTTATTATGGATATTGGTTTTTTGATGTTGGAACGTTTAGATCATAGTATAGCGACGAAACAAATGGTTGCCTATTTACTAGGGACTGGCGTTGCACTTATTTTTCCATCAATATTCTCAATTCTAATTAAACCACAGAATAAATATATTTATCTTGCATTATTGGCTATTATGATGGTTTTACCTTTTGTTTTTGGGGATACCATTTATGGAGCAACAAACTGGGTAAGTATTGGACCAATTTCTTTCCAACCATCAGAGATTGGGAAAGTGGCACTAGTCCTCTTTTTAGCATCTACGTTATCAGATGGGGAACGACTGAAAAAAGGGTATAGAGGTTTGATTTTTCCTGGATGCGTTGCAGTCATTGCTATGGGATGTTTGGTATTACAAAAAGATCTTGGTGCAGTGCTCTTGTATTATTTAACAGCCTTACTCATGCTCCTTGTAGCGACACAAAGCTTTATTTTACCTTCTCTTGGTATATTGATAGGTGCGTGTGGTAGCGTCATTGCGTATTTCTTATTTGGACATGTTAGGGTGAGGGTAGCAGCTTGGCTCAATCCATGGGCAGATATTAACGGCAAGGGTTATCAGGTTGTTCAAGGCTTATTTGCCATGGGAACATGGGGATGGCTTGGAAGTGGTCTGACAAGAGGGACACCAACTAAAATTCCAATGAATATATCCGATTATATCTTTGCGGCAGTTTGTGAAGAATTTGGAAACTTAATCGGTATTGTTGTCTTATTATGTTACTTAGGCATTATTTTGCTTTGTCTTCAGGTGGCATTTAGATACAGCCATGCATTTTATCGTCTTGTGATTATTGGGATTGCTAGTATATTTGGGATGCAAGTCTTCATTATTATTGGAGGTGTCCTCAAGTTGGTTCCATTAACAGGGATTACCACACCATTTATGAGTGCTGGTGGAACTTCTATTATAGTAAGTATGGGTATGATTGGTCTCATTACGTATTTTTCTTATAAAGCACGTGTGAGTGAAGAAAAGGGGGCTAAGGCCTAAAATTATGAAACAAGATAAAAAGATGATTTATACCATTGCAGGCATTTTTATTGGGATTTTTGGATTATTAGTAGGTTATATGATTTACTTTACCATCTTTAAACAAGATGAAATGTCTGTACATTCACAAAATACAAGACTAAATACATTAGAGTCTGAAGTAATTCGTGGGAAGATTTATGATGCGTCTGTAGATGATAATATTATTTTGGCCCAGACAGATGAGGATGGAGAACGTGACTATCCATATGGCAGTTTATATGCCCATGTAGTAGGCTATAGTCAATATGGAAAGACAGGAATTGAAGCATTAGGTAATAGTGAACTTCTGTATCCAAATTATAGTTTTTTATCTATTTTAAAGCGTGCGTTTCTGAATCAAAAGTTTGAAGGACGTGATATTGTAACGACTTTAGAACATGATTATCAAAGTAGAATTGCGGATGCAATGGAAGGTAAAAAGGGTGCAGTTGTTGTATTAGAAGCGACGACAGGCAAAGTTAAAGCGATGTATTCTAGTCCGACCTTTAATCCTAATAAAATTGAGGCCAATTGGGAAGAACTGAATACAGATGAAAAGAATTCACCATTACTCAATCGTGCAACGAGAGGATTATATCCTCCAGGTTCAATCTTTAAGGTGGTTACAACGCTAGCATATATGCGTCAGGAAGAAGCTTTACAAGGAAAAGATTTAAGTCAGATTGATTTAGATTTTACCCATGATTGTAAAGGAAGTATTAGTGGCGATGATTATACGATTAAATGTTACAATGGAACAGTACATGGTGAAATGGACTTAAGTAGTGCTTTTGCAAAATCATGTAATACCTATTTTGTTGCATTAGGAGAAAAAGTAGGGCAAAGTAATCTTAAGACGGAAGCAGAAGCTCTTGGATTTAATCAGACACTTGATGTAGGTTTTGGTTATTCTATGAGTCAATTTAATTTACAACCTGATGATTCAGACTTTGAGAAAGCTGCTACAGCTATTGGTCAGGGGAGAACATTAACAACACCACTTCATATGGCAATGATTGCATCTGCCATTATTAATGATGGAGTGAGTATGAAGCCTTATCTTATTCAATATGCTATGAAACAAAATGGTCAAATTGAAAATCAACAAATGCCAAAAGTGAGTGGAACACTTATGTCAGAAGAAGAAGCGTATACCTTACAAGGTTTAATGGAAGGTGTTTTGGATTTTGGAACAGCTGTAAAACTTCCAGAGAAAAACCTTGTAGTAGGTGGAAAAACAGGAACAGCTCAAAATGAGACAAGTGAGGATCACTCATGGTTTATGGGTTATGCCTACGATCCACAAGATGATACAAAAGCACCAATTGCCTTTGCAGTAGTTGTAGAAGGTGGCGGTATAGGTGCACAAGCTTTAGGTATTTCCAATAGTATTTTAGAAGCATATCGTGCAAGTTAGATTAAACTAATCATTCAAATAAAAGAGATGATATAGGTAAAATACAACAAAACTTATATCATCTCTTTGATTTTGATAGGAAAATAACTGTTTTTGCTTTATAATAAAAAAGAGTATAAGATATTTGGCCTAAAAAGTGATAAAATAGTATAAGTGGTAAGATATGAAGGAGGGATAAAGCAAGCGTGTAAAAATACATAGAATGAGATAGATATGGGTAAGAGGACAAAAGAAATATAAAAGAGGGGGAAATGTATGAAGGTATATAATATTACAGAGTCTATTGTATGTGAGGAAGTCGATCATTTTATGAGCGGCGAGGAATATAAAGGGTGTAGATGTGCAAGATGTCGTGCTGACATTATGGCATTGGCACTGAAACAATTACCTGCTAAATATGTGGTGACAGAGAAAGGAGAAATAATAAGTAAATTAGAATCAAGTATGCCACAAAAACAAATCGATATATTGGCAGCAGTGGTTACCGCAGGAAAAATAGTTTCATCATCTCCTAGACATAAAAATATATAAAAAAAGACCTTTCTAAATGAAAGGTCTTTTTTTATATGCCGGCAGTGGGACTTGAACCCACACGTGGTCACCCACAACGGATTTTGAGTCCGCATCGTCTGCCATTCCGACATGCCGGCGTATTCTTAACATAATGCTTTGACAGGTTTTATATTAGCATAGTTTTAGAATTATGGCAAGCAGAATTTTGTTAATTTTATTGAAAGTACATTCATTATTGTATCTTTGACATAAATACTATAAAATGAGGAAGACATAAATGAGAAGGGGGAGCGCACTAAAATGAAGGATTATTTAGTACAAGATGAAAAGAATTTAATTGTTGCTGCTTCCAAAGGAGATTTACAAGCTTTTGAAAAATTAATTTGTATGCACGAAAAAAAAATTTATAATATTTGCTTACGGTTATTAAAAGAACCAGATGAAGCTTATGATGCAACGCAAGAAGTGTGTATTAAAGTATGGAGAAATTTAGCGCATTTCAAAGGGGATGCAAAGTTGGCTACATGGATTTATAGGATTGCAACGAATACATGTTTAGATTTATTACGTCAGCGTAAAAAAAGACAAGAAGAAATACCGATCTATGAAAATGAGGAAACGCATAGTGAACAAGGTAGCATCTGCTGGGAAGATCTTAGTACGCATATGAGTGAAAAAGAAGCAATTAGTGTATTGTGGCAAGGGATTAAAGAATTGCCTACAGATTATAGGACGATTATTGTGTTGAGAGATATAGAAGGATATGCTTATGATGAAATTGCAAAATACTTAGAGATTTCTATAGGGACAGTAAAATCTAGGTTATCTAGAGCACGGATTAAATTAAAACACATTTTAGAACAAAATAAGGAACCTTATTGTTCTTTTTTCGTCAAAATAAAGGATAAGGAGTGAGTCCTGTGAAATGTAGTAAATATCAAATACTCATATCAGCCTATATAGATGGAGAGCTCGATTCAAAAGAGGAAAAAAAACTCCTGTCTCATTTGGATAAGTGTGATTCGTGCAAAGAAATTTATATAGCATTGAAAGAGGTTGTAAATGGGTGCGAGCAAATAGAAGAAGTTCCGTTGCCAAAAGATTTTCATCAAGATTTAATGACACATATTGCAGTGCAAGATCATAAAGCAAGTATTACGCTTATCAAAAAGCATTGGACATGGCAACATGCAGGAGGGCTTGTTGCAACTTTATTGGTGGGGACATTATTAGTCTATCAAATACAACATATGAATAGTCAAAAGCCTATACAAAATAGAGAGAATACACAGGTGGTTGTTAGAAATACACAAGAAGATGAGGGAACGAATCAAAAAGAGAATTTGAGTGTACAACCAGCACCAAAGCAGAGTAACCTATCCAATGAGATGACTAAGGATGATATATCTATTCAAAATACAGACCATATAAACACAGAAGAAATGTCATTGCAAGAAATTAGTCAGCAAATTAGGGTTGTTGTTTCCAAGCAAGAACATTTTGAAGATTTGTTTGAAACCTATATGAGAAAACAAGATATAGTGTATAAAAAAATAAAAGAAGGTTATTTACTTGAAAGCAATCTAAACGATGAACTTCTAATGAAGTGGATGAGTGAAAATAGCACAGCTATTTATTTGGAAAATTCTAAGTGTGAAGGTGAAGATTCATCTATGCTAAAAGTGATAATTGAAGAATCACCTTAAAAAAGATAAAAAAATAAGCAAATACTTGACAGTTTCAGTTGTTTTTGATAAATTTATCAGTAAATAATGAAGCTATATTACAATGAAAAAGAGGAGTAGTAAGATGGAAGTGGCTTAGCGAAGTCGGGATAGTGAGAGCCGATTGCACTTTATTTTATGAAGGGCGCTTTGGAGTAATTTTTGAAAGAGGAATATCCTAAGTAGGATATTCAATAAGGGTGGAACCGCGGAAGGAAATCTTTCGTCCCTTACTAGGGATGCTAAGGATTTCCTTTTTTATTGTTTGATAATAGCAAGCGATGGCTAAGGAATACCTAGTACCTAGTTAAATAGCAAAAAGTATATAAGGAGGCAAATATAATGGCAGAAAAAAATATGCAACAGATTGTAGCAGTAGCAAAATCTAGAGGATTTGTATATCCTGGTTCTGAAATCTATGGAGGTCTTGCAAATACATGGGATTACGGTCCATTAGGTGTAGAATTCAAAAATAACGTTAAAAAAGCTTGGTGGAGAAAATTCATCCAAGAAAGTCCATACAATGTAGGTGTAGACTGTGCGATTTTAATGAACCCACAAGTATGGGTAGCATCAGGACACGTAGGTGGTTTCAATGACCCACTTATGGACTGTAAAGCTTGTAAAGAGCGTTTTAGAGCAGATAAAATTATTGAAGATTTCATGCAAGAACAAGGTACACCAGAAGTAGTAGATGGTTGGTCAAATGAAAAAATGCAAGAATTCATTAAAGATAATGGTATTGCATGTCCAACATGTGGAGCACATGATTTCACAGATATTCGTCAGTTCAACTTAATGTTCAAAACATTCCAAGGTGTAACAGAAGACTCTAAAAACACTGTATACTTAAGACCTGAAACAGCTCAAGGGATCTTTGTAAACTTCAAAAACGTACAACGTACAAGTCGTAAAAAAGTACCATTTGGTATTGGTCAAATTGGTAAATCATTCAGAAATGAAATTACACCAGGTAACTTCATCTTCAGAACAAGAGAATTCGAACAAATGGAACTTGAATTCTTCTGTAAACCAGGAACAGAGCTTGAATGGTTTGATTACTGGAGAAGCTACTGTAAAAACTTCCTTCTTAGCCTTGGTGTAGATGAAGAGAACATGAGACTTCGTGATCACTCAGCTGAGGAACTTTCTCACTACAGTAATGCAACAACAGATATCGAATTCAAATTCCCATTTGGTTGGGGAGAATTATGGGGAATTGCAAGTCGTACAGATTTCGACCTTACAAGACACCAAGAAGAATCTAAACAAGATATGACTTACTTTGACCCAACAACAAATGAAAAATATATCCCATATGTTATCGAACCATCACTTGGTGCAGATCGTGTAACACTTGCATTCTTATGTGAAGCATATGATGAAGAAACACTCGAAGATGGTGAAACAAGAACAATCTTCAGATTCCACCCAGCACTTGCTCCAGTAAAAGCTGCAGTTCTTCCACTTTCTAAGAAATTATCTGAAGAAGCAACAAAAGTTTACGCTGAACTTGCAAAACACTTCAACGTAGAATTTGATGAAGCTGGTTCAATCGGTAAACGTTATAGAAGACAAGATGAAATTGGTACACCATTCTGTATTACATTCGACTTTGATTCATTAGAAGATCAAATGGTAACAGTACGTGATCGTGACACAATGGCTCAAGAACGTATTGCAATTTCTGACCTTGTAAAATATATTGAAGAAAAAATGACGTTTTAATAAAATGTAGTCTATTTGACAAGATTTTATTAAACGTTCAAGAAAATACCCTAGTAGAGGCGGATAGTTTAAAAACTCGCTTTTTCTAGGGTATTTTTTTGTGTTTCAGAAGAAACAAAAAGGCAATAAAACCAATTGATAAGGAAAAGATTGGTAAAGGTTTATAAAAAACATACGAAAAATCTCTTCAAAATGCTTTAAAATAGATAAAAATAAATATCAACTATAAAAAAATATAAAAATTTTGAAAAATATGTTATAATCAAGATGTACTTATGTTATAATCAAGATGTACTGAAGGAATCACTTTAAAAGTCGCCGCCAAATAGCTTTTAAAGGGATTAAAACTTTACACATACATTAGGAGGGAATGTACATATGAGCAATAAATGGGTTTATTTGTTTAAAGAAGGTAATGCAAGTATGAAAAATCTTCTTGGAGGTAAAGGGGCTAACTTAGCTGAAATGACAACACTTGGTCTTCCTGTACCACAAGGATTTACAATTACAACAGAAGCATGTACACAATACTATGAAGATGGTAAAGTCATTAATGATGAAATCCAGGGTCAAATCATGGAGTACATTGCAAAAATTGAAGAAATTAATGGTAAAAAATTTGGAGATAAAGAAAATCCTCTTTTAGTATCTGTTCGTTCAGGAGCAAGAGCATCTATGCCAGGTATGATGGATACAATTCTTAACCTTGGTTTAAATGAGGATGTTGTTGAAGTACTCGCAAACAAATCTGGTAATCCACGTTGGGCTTGGGATTGCTACAGAAGATTTATTCAAATGTTCTCAGATGTAGTTATGGAAGTAGGTAAAAAATACTTTGAAGAACTCATCGATAAAATGAAAGAAGAAAAAGGGGTAACACAAGACGTTGACCTTACAGCTGATGATTTAAAAGAACTTGCAAATCAATTTAAAGCTGAATATAAAGCAAAAATTGGTGAAGACTTCCCATCAGATCCAAAAGTACAGTTAATGGAAGCTGTAAAAGCAGTATTTAGATCATGGGATAACCCAAGAGCAAACGTTTACCGTCGTGATAATGATATTCCATATTCTTGGGGTACAGCTGTAAATGTACAACCAATGGCATTTGGTAATATGGGAGAAACATCTGGTACAGGTGTAGCCTTCACTCGTGACCCAGCTACAGGAGAAAAACACCTTATGGGAGAATTCTTAATGAATGCTCAAGGTGAAGACGTAGTTGCTGGTGTACGTACACCACAAAAAATTGATCAATTAGCAGAAGTAATGCCAGAAGTCTTTGAACAATTCAAAGAAGTATGTGCTACTCTTGAAAATCACTATAGAGATATGCAAGATATGGAGTTTACCATTGAAGATAGAAAACTTTATATGTTACAAACACGTAATGGTAAGAGAACAGCTCAAGCTGCTTTAAAAATTGCTTGTGACCTTGTAGACGAAGGTATGAGAACCCCTAAAGAAGCTGTAGCAATGATTGACCCAAGAAACTTAGATACATTACTTCACCCACAATTTGACGCTGCTGCATTAAAAGCTGCAACTCCAATGGGTAAAGGACTTGGTGCATCCCCAGGTGCTGCTTGTGGTAAAGTAGTCTTCACAGCTGATGAAGCAAAAGCACAAGGTGCAGCAGGAGAAAAAGTGGTACTTGTTCGTCTTGAAACATCACCAGAAGATATCGAAGGTATGAAAGCTGCTCAAGGTATCTTAACTGTACGTGGTGGTATGACATCTCATGCAGCTGTAGTTGCTCGTGGTATGGGTACATGCTGTGTATCTGGTTGTGGTGATATCAAAATGGACGAAGCTAATAAACAATTCGAACTTGGTGGTAAAGTTTATCATGAAGGAGATTTCATCTCAATTGATGGTTCAACAGGTAACATTTATGATGGTATCATTCCAACTGTAGATGCAACAATCGCAGGAGAATTTGGAAGAATTATGGCTTGGGCAGATGAATTTAGAAGATTAAAAGTCCGTACAAACGCAGATACACCAGACGATGCTAGAAAAGCTCGTGAACTTGGTGCAGAAGGTATTGGTCTTTGCCGTACAGAGCACATGTTCTTTGAAGCAGATAGAATTGCTGCATTCCGCGAAATGATTTGTGCAGATACAGTAGAAGAAAGAGAAGCAGCGCTTGATAAAATCTTACCATATCAACAAGGAGACTTCGAAAAATTATACGAAGCACTTGAAGGTTGCCCAGTAACGATTCGTTTCTTAGATCCACCATTACATGAATTCGTTCCAACTGAAGCAGAAGATATTGAAAAATTAGCAAATACTCAAAATAAATCTGTAAATGAAATTAAAACACTCATTGATTCATTACATGAATTCAACCCAATGATGGGACACAGAGGCTGCCGTTTAGCAGTTACATATCCAGAAATTGCTAAAATGCAAACAAAAGCTGTAATTCGTGCAGCAATTAATGTTCAAAAAGCACATGCAGATTGGAACGTTAAACCAGAAATTATGATTCCACTTATTTCTGATATTAAAGAACTTAAATTTGTTAAGAAAGTTGTTATTGAAACTGCAGATGCTGAAATTGCAGCTGCTGGTGCAAATCTTAAGTATGAAGTAGGTACAATGATTGAAATCCCAAGAGCTGCACTTACAGCTGATGAGATTGCTAAAGAAGCTGATTTCTTCTGTTTCGGTACAAATGACTTAACACAAATGACATTTGGATTCTCTCGTGACGATGCTGGTAAATTCTTAGATTCATACTATGATACTAAGATTTTCGAAAACGATCCATTTGCTAAATTAGACCAAACAGGTGTTGGTAAATTAATGGATATGTCACTTAAATTAGGTCGTCCAGCTAATGACAAATTACATGTAGGTATTTGTGGAGAACATGGTGGAGATCCATCTTCAGTAGAATTCTGCCATAAGATTGGTCTTGACTATGTATCATGTTCACCATTTAGAGTACCAATTGCAAGACTTGCAGCAGCTCAAGCAGCTATTGCAGAACAATAATACGTTAGAATCAAAGTGTCATTGGATAAAAATGAATTAGAGCTATAAAGATAATCCCTTACAGAACTGCAAAAGGTGCTGTAAGGGATTGTTTTAATGTTCAATCAAAGTCTATCTGTTATTAGTTAAAGCATAAAAAGGGATAAAGAATAGATATGAATGCGTTTTTATAGAGTAATTGAAAGAGGAATAAACTGTAAAAAAGTTTGAAATCAAGTGGAAAATATGACAAAAATATTGAAATAAATAAGTGTAAACTATATAAAAATAAAAAAAAGAGAATAAAATATAAAAATAATATATCTTTAACTAAAAAAATTTATTATAATAAAATAGAACATTAAAGATATAGAAGACAAGCTATATCTAATATAGAAAGGTAGGACTTTAAGATGGATATTTTAAAAGATTTTTCTCTTGAAGGTAAAGTAGCATTAGTAACAGGTGCTGCTTATGGTATTGGTTTTGCAATTGCTAGTGCTTACGGTAAAGCTGGAGCAACTGTTGTATTTTGTGATATTAAACAAGAATTAGTAGATCAAGGTATTGCTTCATATAAAGAAATCGGTATCGAAGCTCATGGTTATGTTTGTGACGTAACAAATGAAGATAAAGTAAACGAAATGGTTGCTCAAATTGAAAAAGAAGTTGGCGTAATCGATGTATTAGTAAACAATGCTGGAATTATCAAACGTATTCCAATGTGCGAAATGTCAGCAGCAGACTTCAGACAAGTTATTGATGTAGACTTAAATGCACCATTCATTATGGCTAAAGCTGTTATTCCAAGCATGATCAAAAAAGGTCATGGTAAAATCATTAACATTTGTTCAATGATGAGCGAATTAGGCCGTGAAACAGTTTCTGCTTATGCAGCAGCTAAAGGTGGTTTAAAAATGCTTACTAAAAACATTTGTTCTGAGTATGGTGAATACAACATTCAATGTAATGGTATCGGACCTGGATACATTGCGACACCACAAACAGCTCCACTTAGAGAAGAAGGACATCCATTCAATGATTTCATCATTGCAAAAACACCTGCTGCTCGTTGGGGAACACCAGAAGATTTAGCTGGTCCAGCAGTATTCTTAGCTTCAGAAGCTTCTAACTTTGTAAATGGTCACGTATTATACGTAGACGGTGGTATCTTAGCATACATTGGTAAACAACCATAAGCATACATATTGAGTAAAAGAGTGTTTTAATCTCATCTAGAGATTAAAACACTCTTTTATACTTTGAAGAGAAAAATAGGTTGAATTAAAAGTTGTTTTAATAAATTCTTTTAAATAGCACTTAAATCATGCATGAAATAAATAATAAAAGGGTAAAAATATAAAATGTATGTATAATGCCTAAAATATCTTTAGTGATTTAGTACAAAATTTACAATCAAACCTGCAAATATTTATAGATATCTACAAAAGTGTCGTTAAAAAAAGGAAATGATAGATTGATGTAGTATTTATATTATATATGGGGTGATGTGTATGACAGACCGATTAACAAGAGAACAACTAGAGTTTACCCAACTTAGTCCTTTTGCAACTAAAAGTGAACAAACAAAAGGGCGTATCAGGTTGGAAGAACCTTGTAATTTACGTACAGATTTTCAGCGTGATAGAGATCGTATCTTGCATTGTAAAGCTTTTAGACGGTTAGCACATAAAACACAAGTATTTATCTCACCTGAAGGAGATCACTATCGGACAAGATTAACCCATACGCTGGAGGTAGCTCAAATTGCAAGAACAATCTCAAGGGCACTCAGTTTAAATGAAGATTTGACAGAAGCCATTGCGTTAGGACATGATTTGGGGCATACACCTTTTGGTCATACGGGTGAACATGTATTACAAGAATTAACTAATGGTAAATTTTCGCATAACAAGCAAAGCTTACGTGTGGTTGAGATGTTAGAGAATAGTGGTCAGGGATTAAACTTGACATTTGAAGTGAGAGATGGTATTTTAAATCACCCAACAAGTGGATCACCTTGTACATTAGAAGGCAAAGTGGTACAGTTGGCAGATAAGATTGCTTATATTAACCATGATATTGATGATGCCATTCGTGGAAAGGTACTTTCACCTGATGAATTACCTAAAGCATGTTTAAATGTGTTGGGCTACACTTCAGGAGCAAGACTCAGTGGAATTATACAAGATATTGTTCATGAAAGTGACGGTAAAAATTGTATTATGATGAGTGATAAGGTAAGAGAAGCTTTTTATGATATGAGAGAATTTTTATTTAAGCATGTGTATGTAGGTTCTGTAGCAAAAGAGCAGGAAGGCAAAGCACAGCGTGTTATTAAAGAAATCTATCATTATTATATTGAGGAGCTTAAAAATCTACCGGATGGCTATAGGAGAAGGCTCAATATGGGCGATTCTAAGGAACAAGTAGTATGTGATTATATTGCTGGGATGACAGATCGTTATGCCATTAATGCATATAGAGATTTATTTTTTCCAAAATCATGGCATATTTATTAATGCATCTTGAAGGAAGGATGGAGTATAGGTGATATATCCAGAACATGTTATTGAAGAAATAAGAGAGCAAAGCGATATTGTATCTATTATCTCCGAATATACTGCGCTCAATAAAAAGGGAAGTTCTTATGTGGGCTTATGCCCATTTCATAATGAGAAAACCCCTTCTTTTTCTGTCAGCGAAGACAAGCAACTGTATTATTGTTTTGGCTGTGGTGCAGGAGGTAATGTTATTACTTTTCTCATGCAGAAAGAAAATATGTCTTTTATTGAAGTGATTAAGTATTTAGCAGAAAGAGAAAATATTAAGCTAGATGAAACTTATTTATCGCAGGAAGAAGTTGAAAATAACAAGAAACGTGGTTTGCTTTTAGATATTTTAAAAGAAAGTGCAAGATATTTTCACTATAGCCTGCGTGCACCTGAAAATGAAGAAGCCTTAAAGTATCTATTAGATCGTGGGCTTACAATGGAAACCATTAAACATTTTGGGTTAGGTTATGCCAATCATCAGTTTAATGATCTTTATGAATATCTGAAACAAAAAGGTTATTCAGATGAACTTTTATTAGAATCAGGACTATTTTTACAAGGTAAGCAAAATAATCGAATGATCTATGATCGTTTTGCAGGCAGAATTATTTACCCTATTTTTGATTTAAGTAAAAAGGTGATTGCTTTTGGTGGACGTGTATTAGATGGTAGTTTACCTAAATATCTGAATTCACCTGAAAACATGTTATTTAATAAAAGTAGGCAACTTTATGGGATGCATATTGCTAAAAATTCGGGTGCACCCTATTTTATATTGGTAGAAGGCTATATGGATGTGATTGCCATGCACCAAGCAGGTTTTAGCCAAACCGTAGCATCCTTAGGAACAGCCTTTACCCCTGGTCATGCTAAACTTCTGAAAAGGCATACAAAAGAAGTTGTTATTTTATATGATAGTGATGGGGCAGGGCAAAAAGCAGCACTTCGAGCGATTCCTATTTTAAGAAGTGAAGGGCTTAAAGTTAAAGTGCTTTTACTTCAAGAAGGAAAGGATCCAGATGAATATCTTAAAACCCATGGTTATGAGGCGATGAAGGCCTTATTAGAAGGTGCGCCGTCTGATATTTGGTTCCAGATTCATACGATTGAAAAACAGTATGATTTATCTGTTCCAGAGGAAAAAGTTAAATTCCTGCAACAAAGTGCAGGTGTTTTAGCTGAAAAAAGTAGTAGTATAGAGCAAGCTATTTATCTTAAAGAGATCAGTAAAGCTTATGAGATTGATGAGGAAGCCTTTAAAGCAGAAATGAACCGCTACTATCAACAAGGCAAGTCACAAAGGGTAGCACGTAGTATGGCTGAAACGACCACACGCCAAAAAAAGCAGGTCTTTAATAATGAAGTTATTTTCTTGGCAAATTTATATCACTACCCTAATTTAGGAAGACATGTACAAGCTTACTTGAGACCAGAGTTTTTTGATGAAGGTTTGCTGTATGATTTAGCAAAAGCTATTTTAGAGTCATTAAAATCTAATCAAGAGATTGATATGACTTATTTTACAACCCATTATCCAGAGGCAGTGGAGCAGAATATTATTTCCCATGTTCTGATTCATAAGGATCAGCGTTATGAAGATGTAGCATTACTTCAAAAAATGATGACAGAGAATGTGAGACGTCTGAATAAGCAGTATATTGAAAAACGATTAAAAGAGACACAAGATGTCCAAGAGGTACAAAATCTACTATTTCAAAAAAAGGAACTTGACAAACTGAATATTGATTATATAAATGGTTAGAATAGTAGACAGGAGAAAGGATTGATAACCGTGAAAGATGTGGCAGAACAAAAATTAGCTTTCAAAGCAAAGCTAGATCAGCTCATTGCGATTGCAAAAGAGAAAAAAGGAATCTTAGAACAAGAAGATATTAATGAAGTTTTTTCTGATATGGACTTAGAGCCTAATAAGATTGAGCAGATTTATGAATATTTAGAAGCTCAAAACATTGATATCTTAGGAAATCTCAATGATTCTGATTTAGATGAAAATGATATTGATTTAAGTAACTTACCAGATGGAATCAGTATTGATGACCCTGTACGTATGTACTTAAAAGAAATTGGTAAAGTACCATTACTATCAGCGGACCAAGAAATCGAACTTGCAAGACGTATGGAGCAAGGCGATCAAGAAGCTAAGAAAAAATTAGCAGAAGCTAACTTACGTTTAGTTGTAAGTATTGCAAAACGTTATGTAGGCCGTGGAATGCTTTTCTTAGATTTAATTCAAGAAGGGAATTTAGGTCTTATTAAAGCTGTAGAAAAATTTGATTATACAAAAGGATATAAATTCAGTACGTATGCAACTTGGTGGATTCGTCAAGCGATTACACGTGCTATTGCTGACCAAGCAAGAACAATTCGTATCCCTGTACACATGGTAGAAACAATCAATAAATTAATGCGTGTATCAAGACAACTTCTCCAAGAATTAGGACGTGATCCACAACCAGAAGAGATTGCAAAACGTATGGAAATGCCAGTTTCTAAAGTACGTGAGATTATGAAAATTTCTCAAGAACCAGTTTCTCTTGAGACACCAATTGGTGAAGAGGAAGATAGTCACTTAGGAGATTTCATTCCAGATGAAGATATTCCAGTACCAGCAGAAGCAGCGGCATTTACATTATTAAAAGAACAACTCATCGAAGTGCTTGATACATTAACAGAAAGAGAACAAAAAGTACTTCGTCTTCGTTTTGGTTTAGATGATGGACGTGCAAGAACTCTAGAAGAAGTTGG
>JAGAVZ010000042.1 GCA_017941635.1 Cellulosilyticum sp. | reverse complement strand
GGTTTGGCCTGTTTCCCTTTCGCTCGCCGCTACTTAGGAAATCGATGTTTCTTTCTCCTCCTAAAGGTACTTAGATGTTTCAGTTCCCTTCGTTCCCTTCCTACAGTTATGTATTGGCTGTAGGATAACAGAGGTTTGCTCTGCTAGGTTTCCCCATTCGGATATCTACGGATCACAGTTTATTTGCAACTCCCCGTAGCTTTTCGCAGCTTATCACGTCCTTCATCGGCTCTCGGTGCCAAGGCATTCACTCTACGCTCTTAGTAGCTTGACCTATTGGTCTGTCATATTTCTATGACGGTGCCTTGTTTATTACTATTACTAGTAATTCAAGAATTAATTTTAGGTAATTTAAAACGGATGTTTTAAATTAGCTTAAATTTGTTATCGGTTAAATTGTAGATTTTACACCCTGACAAATTTATTTATAGTACGTACGTTACGCACTTTAGTACATTTATCGTTAGGCGCAAACTATATTGCTATAGTTTACTAAAATCTATCATTTTGTAGTATTTGTTTTTCAAAGTACAATTATTAATCAACACTACTGTGTTGTTTGCTATCGTCGTTTGCTCCCGACGACTTTTATTATGATACACTATAAACTTACATAAGTCAACTGTTTTTGAACTTAGTTTTTTCTTTCTTTAATTTAGTCGGCAGCTCAATGATAAAACTTGTCCCTTCACCCAGCCTACTTTCTACCCTTATCTTACCCTGATGACTTTCTACAATCCACTTAGCAATAGCCAATCCTAGTCCTGAGCCTTCCTGACTTCTAGCTAGGTCTCCCCTATAAAAACGCTCAAATAACTTATCTAATTTCTCTTCTTCTATTCCCTGTCCTGTGTCATTAACAGTTAGAATAATCTCTTCTTCTCTGGTCATGAATTTGTTTTTCTTATCTAATTGTACTGTGATACTTCCTTCTCTTCCCATATACTTAATTGCATTGTCTATAAGAATGACCAATAGTTGTTTTATTCTTTTTCTATCTCCTTGCATTGTAAGCATTGCATTTAAATGCTCCTCTATTACAATCCCTTTTTTGATGCTAATAGGATATTTTCTAACCATTCTTTTTGACTCTTTACCGTCTCCTCCTCATTATCTAAGATAATGTCTAAACTTGTTTGAATCACCGCCAATGGTGTTCTAAGTTCATGAGAAGCATCTGCCGTAAAATCCAACTGCTTCTTCCATGATTTCTTTATAGGCTCTAGTGCAAGCTTTGCTAATAATATACTTGCTATAAGTGCTAAACCTAGAAATACGACGCTACTTATTGCTAAACGGTGCCACATCATATTCTCACTATGACTATTTACATGCTCATTATTAATTAAAAGAACTCCAGCTACAATAAGAAATATGATACTAATAGTGACGAGATTAAAAACTATAAATCGTCTTTTCAATTTTTTAATTATTGATTTCTTCTAGGCAATAGCCTATCCCCCTTACCGTTTTTAGATTTAACCCATTTTCCTTAAATTTTATTTTCTTTCTTAAGTATGATCCATAATGTTTTCTTTACGCCTTCCTAATGCTCTTATCCTTGCTAGTAACTCTTCTTTTGCAAAAGGTTTAATAAGATAATCATCTGCACCAGCATCTAAACCTTCTATCTTTTGAGCGACACTATCCTTTGCAGTTAGAAAAATAACAGCACTATTAATTTGTTCTCTCCTAATATTCTTTAAAATTTCTACGCCCTCTTTATTAGGTAACATTCTATCTAAAATAATGACGTCATAAATTCCTGTTAACGCCATATCCTTACTGAACTTCATTCTCGTGAGCCTCTTTTAGAAGTCTGAGTAGATACTGCCAATTCTAAAGTTACTCAAATCTTACAAATGCCCGATGAAATTAAATATGAAGGTATACCCGAAGCTATTTACTGTAGAATCAATTTTAATACCTACGTTATCATATTGTTTTAACGCACTATAATCTGCTTTTTCTAGAGATTCACTTGGTAACACTTTAATTAGGCTTTGAATTTGTGCCTTTAATGTGTCTAGCTGATTTCTATTACCTACATATCCTACGATTAAATTATTTCTATTAAGTCCTAGCTGAGCTACTTTTCTTAGATTTTCACTTACTTCTTTTGGATTCTTTACTATTAAGTGCTCTATTTCCTCTAAGAAATAATAATATTCTAGCTGACAGCTGTAATTATCATAGGCATTTGCCATATTCCAACTTGCTTCGTTATATTCCATTACTATATTAAGTGGATTTTGGTTATAGTTTTGTTTAAAATTAGACTTTATTCTTTGTACTTCCTTTAATAATGCCTGACTATCATCAAAATCTGTATTAAAGATCATTTCTTCAATGAGTGAAATTGCTTGCTCATTACTATCTATTAAGCCAAGCCAACTCATACCTAAAGTAGGTGTAAAGTCTTCTCCGTTATCTAATGTTTTTAATGTACCTATACCCATCGCCCAGTTACTTAAATAAGTAGTCTGCATTAAATTTAATTCCTCAAGGCTATGTTTGCTTGTTTTTAAATTTCCTATTAAGTCTGTGTATAGATTTAGGTAATGGATAGACTCTACTGGTACAGCTGATGTATCAAATATGAGATCCATGGCAACTGTTTCTCCTACATTAGGTAACTTTCCTGTCTGAGCCATTAATGTTGTCGTATTGAAAGAAGTAACAACTAGTATACCACTTAGTAAGTATGCTTTAAATCGTTTCATTTTTCTCCCCCTTTTATTATCTGAATTTTTAATTTATTACATTTCTCTTTGTGCTGTTTGTCCCATTTTTTATAAATTTCTTATATATAAAAAGAAGATGCCACGAAACTACTCCAAAAACTTCATTTCATGTCATCCTCATTCCTTTTTCATTGTTAAAAATGAGATACCTGCTATCTCTATTTATTAACTAAAAAACTATTTATCCTTATACATACTTCTTTCTATTACTTTCTTAAGTTCTTACTATAAGTTTCTAGCCTATCTAAAACTCTTGCTTTTTCTTTTCCTTCTAATATAGTAGGTTGATAGTTATTTCTACTTGTACTTGATGAGATTCTACACGGAATTACTTCATATCCTTCTGATACAATACCATCTGCTGTTAGTGCAAAGGTTTCTTGGTAAATGAATGTATCTTTATCTGCTGGATTTTTATTTGCACCAAAACAGAAGTTACCCATACTATAAACAATATTGGCTCCTTTATAACTTCCGATTCCCTGAATAACATGAGGATGGCTACCTAATACTAAATGCGCACCTTGATCCACCACATACTTAGCTAAATCTTGTTGCGTACTATTAGGATAGTGTTCTCTTTCTATACCCCAGTGGAATTCCACAATAATTAAATCTGCTTGCTTCTTTGCCTCATCTATTCTCTTCTTAAGGGTATTTTTGATGCTTTGGTTACTTACCCATCCATTTGCACCCAAAACTGCTACATTAATATCATTTATTGTTGTGTAATATGTATTATCTTCTCCAAAATAACCAATTTGCTCTTTATTAAGTGCTACTACAGTATCTGTGTAGCCTATGTTTCCATAATCATAGGTATGATTGTTTGCAAGATTAACAGTCTCTATGCTGCCTGATGTTAAAATTTTTGTATAGTCTGGTAATCCTCTAATAGCAAATTCCTTTTCTTTAGCAGTCCCTCTGGTGGTTAATGGCCCTTCTAGATTAACAATCGTTAGATCATCGGTTTCAAAAATACTTTTTACATTTTTCATAAAATAGTTATAACCATTAGCTTTAGCTACTTCATCAAAACGTTCACCAGATGCTTGTCCTTTATAATAACCTAATGTGAAATCTCCTGCTGCTGAAATGGTAATTCTCTTCTTTGTAATGATTTCATCATATTTTCCTTTTTTTCCAAACTGACCTTTCCCACTTATGGTAATATCACCATCTTTGTAAGTTACATTATAACCTAATACAGTAGCAAAAAAGTTTAATGGTATGTACATGCGTCCTTCCTTTATTTCAGGTAAAACACTAAGCATATAGTTTCCATTCTTAGTAATAATCTTCTTTGACTCTAAAGTAATATAAAAACTGCCGTCATTAACATTTATTCTTTTCTTGGCTTGTTCCCAAGACACCTTATACCCCAATTGTTGTAACAGGGTATTAGCTGGTACATAAGTTACTTTTTGCTTGCGATAGCTTTCTTGAAATTGAATCGTTTGGATGTTAGTTGATAAACTTGTTAACTCCTTTGCACTTACTGTAAATGACATTGCTAAAATCAATAAAATACTTATCCATCTACTTTTCTTCACTGTATTTTCTCCCCATTTTTACAATGACTGAGACTTTGCCTAGTCGTTTATATCTCATAAGACTTTCTAGTCAAAGTCTCAGTTTCATTTGTATTATATTTTTCTATTCCCTTTAAAGTTTCACTCTGCTTCTATTTCTATAATTTATTGCTTAAATCTACTCCCAATTTCTCTATTGCTTCAAAATAGTCTTCAACTTGGTCATCTGATATTTCTTTAACTTCTTCCCATACACTATCATCTTGTCTATCTCGAATCCCCCATGTTATCATTCCTGCATTTTTACCTGCACGTACACCATTAGGAATATCTTCGAATACCAGACAGTTATCTGGCTCCACGCCCAAATCTTCTGCTACTTTTAAATAAATATCTGGAAACGGTTTACCTCTACCTACTTCACATGATGTTCTAACTTGTATAAAATAAGGCTTAATACCTTGTGACTCAAGTATAGCTTCTACCAATTGTACATTGTTGCTTGTTGCTATACCCATCTTGATGTTGCGCTCTTTTAAAATTTCTAAAAATGCTCTCACACCCTTTTTTAGCTCAATCTTCTTTGTATAGAACTCCCAGGCCATCTGACTCCATTCTGTCTTGATTTCTTCTATACTCATATCTAACTTAAAACGTTCTTTAAAATATTGAGCTGTATCTGTGAAACTCATCCCCTCTATATCTTTATCTAAATCTGCTGGTACTTCGATATTTCTTTTTGCAAGAAAATCTATATCAATCTTATTCCACACCCACATGGAATCTATCAATGTTCCATCTAAGTCAAAAATAACTGCTTCAATTTGTTTATAATTCATATTGCCCCCTATAATAGCACTAATTAGCACTTTTCTTATCTTGTCATTCGAAAGCTAAATCTTACTTTTCTATAGCCTTATTTTGATTATATCATCAAACCATACTACTGCCTAATTTTCTCTTATCACTTATTTTAAGATAAGTTTTAATCTCTATGACAAATCATCTATACATCGTATATGTTCTTTAATATATGTTATAATTACTTTAACTATTAAACATTTCATTATTTATCAAGGAGGCCTTCAATGTACTGTAAAAATTGTACTGCTACTTATCCAAGCGATTCACCTTATTGTACATATTGTGGATCTGATAATCCGGAATTTAAAAATCGCCCCAAACTAACTGAAAAGGAAATTTCAACACTAAAAACTAATTCTTTCCGACATGGTGTTAACACAACCTTCCGCCGCATTACACTCGTCTTATGCAGTCTTTTTGCTGTAATACTGATTGCTTTTGGAGGAATCACTTACTATTATGTCCATCAAGAAGAATGGAGAAAAGAATCTGCTGTAAGTGGTAAGAACTACGAAAAAAACTTAGCACTTATTAATCAGTCTCTAGACCAAAAAGATTATCTGAGAGCTTATATGATTGCTTATTCTACTTCCCCTACGTATGAGCTAGCGGAAAGTTATCCTGATGTTGCTGAAGAATTAAGAATGTTGGAGTGCTACGTTCCCTTTATTAGTGATGTTCAAGCCTATATTGCACAAAATTTTAATTTTGAATATCTCTATCTCTCTAGCTACTTTTTACAACCTATACATGAACTTTATGTAACAACACCTAGTTCCCCACGTGCTGAGACTTTAAAAAATGACCTATGCAAAAGTATAGACCTTTACCTTAAATATTACTATTACTTAAGCGACGAAGAAATTCAGACATTAAAAGATACTCCTTCTTTCTATGATTACACAATAGAAGGTACAACTGAATTTGGTCATATCATTGAAGAAAGGATTTGTGCACATGAAAAATCTATCCAATAAAGTCTATCTCGCTATACTGGTTATTTCTTTTATTGTTTTTATTGGTTCAATATCCTATATTTATCGTGAATTTCAATATGCTTATTGGGATGTAGAAGTCAGTAAGCTCTCTAATAAGATAGATTCTGTAGAAAGTGATATAGAATATGGTCCCATTACTACAATTTGGGATACATTGTATTATACTGAAGCTATTGAGTCTGAGTTTGATCCGTATTGGGAACTTGCTACTGCTGAACAATATTATCTACATGGTTTAGCTTTACAACGCGCACTTCATGCTGGAGATTTTTCTGCCCAATCCAAACTAGATACTTGTATAAGTTATATCGAGGGCTATATTGCCAATGAAACTAATATAGTCCGTCAAAATCTGGCTAAAGATTATTTAAGAAAACTTAGTAATCCTTAATCCAAATCAAATATGTCCCCTAAAATATTACTTTGTATTTTAGGGGACATATTTTGTTATCGTTCAGTGGATGTTACTCTTAAGTTTTCGCATAACAAAAAAGAACTAGCAAAGGCTAGTTCTTTTACGATAAACTTTCAAAACAAAATAGTAACTTCTAAAATCATCGATTTTATTCCTTAGAAAGGAGGTGATC
>JAGAVZ010000041.1 GCA_017941635.1 Cellulosilyticum sp. | reverse complement strand
TTGCTACATTATTTTGGCTATTTGCATATTCTATCTCATGGTCATATTTTATAATCTTACCATCAATTGCACTAATCTCATAATCATATTCTTTACCATTATAATTGAACTCTACATCAAACTTGTCTATTCCATCATCTATATCCCTTTCTGCTCTAATAAAGGATACCTGAGCATTTGTTAAACCTGCATGTTTTAAAGCTATTTCTTTAGCCTTCTCTATTGTTATTTTATTGTCTACACTAGTATTAGCACCTGCATTAATATTTGTATTAGCCCCTGTATTGGTACTTGCATTGGTTCCTGTATTAGTACCCGCAGAATTTGTACATGCCGTTACACCTATGCTAAATAGGGCTATAATGATTGCAAAGCTTAATTTCTTCATTTTCTTCTCCATCCTTTGAATCATATTTTATATTATTCTTTCCATGATTGCCCCTATATATTTATTCATTTTATTTGTAAGTACCATTTATTATTTTCTATCCCTTACTTATGATATGGTTCATCGTTTCCTTAGCAAGTGATAACCCTTTCTATGTATATATTTACCATTTAATCCTATTGTTAATATATTATTTATGCTATACTATCCAAGTATTAAATCTTATAAAACCGTAGATGGATGGCTACGGAGGTTTTGAACGTTTTATCCTCCTTGGGCTATTGGTGATTCTTTATTCTTAAAGTTTTTCACTATAGCACAAAGGGGGTGGTATTGGATATGTTACTAATGATAATTATAGTTTTAGCTATTTTAGCTATTTTTATTGTCTATGTCCTTAAAGGCATTTATATTCATAAATTCAACCTTGAGGGTAGTTTAAAAGGTTTCAAATTAAACTTTGAAACTAAAAATGAAAAAGACACTCCATCCGGCAAGAAGTAGTGTCTGCATTATAAATATATTATTTTCTAATCCAATAGCCCTAAAATAAAACAAACGTCTCACTTTAGGAATGCTTAGTAGTTGGCGCTACTGAGCATTTCTTATTATAGTTATATTATATCAAGCTTTATGAAAAAATAAACCCTTAACATCTTATTTTCTTAACTTCTCACCAGTGCGTATAAAATACTACTATCTAATGGTAGCCTTAATAAAGACATTATAAACACTTGGCTTATTCATCTAACTTATCCAACTTTAATACATCTGCTAGTATTTCTGAAAATGATTCAATTGCATTCTCTGCTGTTTCAAGTGTATCCATATTATTTCCCACATCTATCATTAAAGACTTAGGTAGCATATATAAACTATATCTATTACTTAATAACGTAATAGGCTCTATTAAATTAGGAGTCATTTCATCCCCTCTTACTTTAATCTGTGTACTTAAACTAAGATTTTGCTGAATATATGGATTAGTATATTCTTTTAAACTTCCAATAGTCCCTACTTCTACATCTATACACAAGCCGTTATTAATATTAATCTTAGCTGTAGATTTATTCTTTATCATTGTTGCCGTAGGTTTTACACCTCCATCTCTATGTATATCAATAATGACTTCAATAGATGGATTTTCTTTAAGGACTTCCTGAACCCTTTCTGCTACTACTTTATATGCTTCTGTTATATTAGATTTTTCCGTTATATTCTCATTCTTGAGATGCATTACTGATACACTATATTTACCTTCCAGTATTTCCTCAAGTTTATCTCCTACATCAATAACACTACCTTGACTTCCCTCTAAATCTACAACATACTTTTCATTTGGATGTGAATGTATAATAAGAATTTTGGCATTATCCTTTTTTATACCTAAGTCCTCTGCCATTAAACTCTCAATATTAATCTCCTCATCAATATTAAATTCTTTTTCAGTATTCTCATATTTACTTTTCAGATTTCTATCATCAAAAATACTTGTAAACGATGTATTGATAGTACTATCTTTAGTATGATTTATGCCCATAATAGAAGTGGTCATTAATGTAGATAATATTAAGACTGCTGTAATCCACCCTCGCTTTTTCAGATTCATATTACTTTTTCCTCCCATATACATATAAAAATATTATATATATATGCAATAGCTTATATGGTTATGTCCTAGTTTTTTATATTTAGTTTACCTGTTGATACGGTCTATGTTTCAGTAAGCTAGACCTTCCTTTATAACTTCTTCCAGAACATTAATATTTTACTACTTATTAACTTATCTACTAAAGCCATAGTGGGTTATCACTTACTTGTGATACGGTTCATCGTTCCACTCACAAGTGATAATCTCTATATGTAAATTTTTAGCATTTAGTTCTACTATAAGTATCTTATTCATGTTATACTATTTCAGTATTTCAACTTAATAACCGTAGATGGATGGCTACGGAGGTTTTGAACGTTTTATCCTCCTTGGGCTATTGGTGAATATCTTTTTTTGTTTTTCACTGTGGCACAAAGGGGGTGGTATTGGAATGTTAATACTAATGATATCAGTTATAGGAGTACTAATTATAATGTTAATTAATCTTTCTTTTAAACATGGCGTTTTCTTAACTCATGTAAAACTTGATATAAGTCTTAAAGGTCTTAATTTAGAAATTAAGACAAAAGAAAAGAGCACTCCATCCGACCAAGAATAGGTATGCTCTCACTTCTAAAATTATTTTAACGTATTTTCTCCAATAGCCCTAAAATAAAACAAACGTCTCATTAGTGAACTTGTTTCACTTTAGGAATGCTTAGTAGTTACCAGCTACTGAGCATTTCTTTTTATACTTATATTATAACAAGGTTTATTTAAAAATAAACCCTAAACTTCGAAAACTACATTTTATCGCTACAAATTACAATCACTATCACTTAACTTAGGTGCATCTATATCATGTTGTGCTAATATGGGATTTTCAATAGGATATTGAATAGCTATTTGTGAGTCATTCCATGCAATTTGTCTGCTATATTTTTTATCAAAATATTCATCAATCCACATTACAACCTGTGTATTATCTTCTAAAGAAACAAAAGCATGCCCAAATCCTTTTGGTATAAATATTTGTCTCCTATTTTCTTTACTTAATTCAACTGATATCCATTTCAAATATGTTGGTGAATCTCTTCTTAAATCAACCGCATAATCTATACCTCTACCCGCAATACAATAAAGTAGCTTAGTCTGTGCTGCAGGATTATTTTGAAAATGAATGCCATATAAAGTACCAGATTTTATAGGACAATAAATATTTTGTTCAGTAAAATGAATATCTATTCCATTTTCCAATAAAACCTTCTCAGAATAAGTAGAAAAAGTCAATCCTCTATTATCTTCTTTGCAAGTATACTCAAGAATCTTTACTTCTTTTAATTCTGTTTCTAATATCTTTAGCACCTTATCATCTCCCCTAAAAATATATCTTTTAATGTAAATATCATATATCCCCTTATTTGAGAGATATTAAAACTCTATTTACAATTTATCACTTACTTGTGATACGGTTCATTATTATTAATTCTAAACCCTCTATAAATCTGTTCTAACAGCATCACTCTAAAAAGCTGATGTGGAAATGTCATTTTTGAGAAACAAAGCTTATAATTTGCTCTTCTTTTTACTGCATCTGATAAACCGAGTGATCCTCCAATAACGAATACAATATGGCTATTTCCTCTTACACCGCAATCTGCCATAAAGCTTGCTAGTTCTTCTGATGAAATCATTTTTCCACCTAAATCTAATGCTACAACATAAGCACTATCACTGATTTTAGAAAGGATTTTATCGCCTTCTTTTTCTTTGATTTGTAGTTCTTCTTTTTCTGATGCATTATCTGGTGTTTTTTCATCTGCTAGTTCTGTGATACTGAGTTTACAGTAGCGGCTGAGTCTTTTGCTATATTCATCAATAGCTTGTACTAAATATTTTTCTTTTAATTTACCTACACAAATAATTTCTATCTTCATATGTTACTCCTGTATATAATCTTCCTAATAGCTTATCGTATTGCATATTCATATTAAAGCTATTTGATTGTACTTTCTTTTTACTTATTGTAACACATAAATCTTTAGTTAATCTTCTAGGAGCAATCTAAACTTTAAACATATTAGTTAACTCCCTATAAATACAAAAAATACTACGTATCTGACCTACTTTAACTTCAAGTGTATGAAACATTACCTTAAAGCATTAGTTGATATGTAGTATCTTTTATAGTTATACCTTTTCATCTGCCTATTTTTCATATAATGAGTCAATCCAAATCTCTATCTTTCCCATAATCCAGTAAATAATTCCTACCACTGCTACTATAACCATAGCAATCTTGCCACGAGTAGAAATTGTTCTTTTAGAGTTTCTCACTTAATCCCCCCATATAGATATAGTAATAATATTATTATCAGTATAAAACTACCTCTATAGGTTATCAAGCTAATCCATTATTTTATACTATCTATATGCACTCACAAATCCATTTAAATTTTCTCCAAAACCATCTCTATCTAAATTAGTAAATCTCTTGTTTAATAGCTTCTAGGATATCTCTAATATAAATATTTTCATCTTCTAAAACATAAAAGGTCTGCTTTTCTTCTTTGATACGTCTAAGCACTTTGCCATTTACTAATTCTTGAATGCATCTATATGCCAACAAATCAGGCACTTTTTCTAATTGCGCCTTAAGCTGCTTGTAATTGCGCTTCTCTCCCTTTGTCATAATACTTAATATATTTTTCTTCCACTTTCTATGATTCAATCTATATAATTCCTCTAATAACTGAAATACTGCATCATCATATACACTGATTTCACTCATAAAAAAATCCCACCTTTCTTCTACTCATAACTTATCCTCATTGTAAAGTTATTAGAGTCTTTCCTGAAAGGTTGGGATTTATACTATTGGTTTTGCTGTTTTTATATCCTATTAATCTTCTATTATTATCTTATGTAGCTTTTTTACTGTTACTTTATACTTAAATCTTAGATTTTATCTTAATTTATTACTTAGCAAGTAACATTCTATCGTTATCCAGTTCTTTGTTACTCTCTTTCTTAAAGAGTTCCAATAAATCTGGCACTGTCATTTGGCTACGTGCTTTACCTTTTATGTCTAATATAACTCTACCAGAATCCATCATAATTGTACGATTTCCTAAATCTAAAGAAGACTGCATATTATGTGTAATCATCATAGTTGTAATCTTATGTTCCTGTACTATTTCCTTGGTAATATTAAGTACTTTATCTGCTGTTGCAGGGTCTAGTGCTGCTGTATGTTCATCTAATAATAGAAGTTTTGGCGCCACTAATGTACTCATAAGTAACGTAACAGCTTGCCTTTGACCACCTGAAAGTAAGCCCATCTTACTTTTCATTCTATCTTCTAATCCAAGGTCAAGCTGCGCAAGGCGTTCTCTAAATAGTTCCTTTTCCTTCTTACTGACGCCTATGCCTAAAATCTTTTTATTACTTCTCATATAACATAGTGCTAGGTTTTCTTCTATCGTCATGGATGGTGCTGTTCCTTTAAGTGGGTCTTGAAAAAGCCTTCCAATATGTGCTGCCCTTTTATGTTCCTTCATAAAAGTAATATCTTTGCCATCTAATAAAATTTGGCCTTCATCTGATAAGAAACAGCCCCCTATAAGATTAAATAAAGTGGATTTACCTGCTCCATTTGAACCAATAATGGTCACAAAATCGCCTTTTTCTAAATGTAAATTTACATTATCCATTGCTATCTTTTGATTAACTGTATTAGGGTTAAAGGTTTTCTTTAAGTTCGTAATCTTAAGCATTGATATTTCCCCCTTTTTGTCTTTGATATTGATTAATCTTCTGTCCCACTGTGGATTTAATGACTGGATATGAAATGGCAATTGCTACAATAATAGCTGATACCAGTTTCATACTAGTGGCTGAAATATCAACTGCTAAGGCTGCTGAAATAATCAAGCGATAAACTACCGAACCAATTACAGCTGCTATAATATTTGCTTTAATCCCTCTTTGTTTCACTACAATATCAACTAAAACTTCACCTATGATTAATGAAGCTATCCCAATAACAACCATACCTGTTCCCATACTTACATCTGCAAAGGATTGTTTCTGTGCAATGAGCGCACCTGATACAGCTACCAAAGCATTGGCTAATGCTAAACCTATGATTTTCATAGCATCTACATTGATTGAAGATGAACGCACCATATCTTCATTATCTCCTGTAGCACGAATAGAAAGTCCCAGCTTAGTATATAAAAATATGCCTAATGCAATACAAATTGCAACAACACTTATAATACCAATAATCATACCTGACATACTAGTTCCCATAGACTCTTTAGCCATAGTGAAAATCGTGGTTTCACCTAATAATGAAACATTTGATTTATCCCCCATCACCATAATATTGATAGAATACAATGCGGTCATGGTCAAAATCCCTGCAAGAATTGGATTAACCTTGAACTTGGTCTGTAATGTAGCTGTTACCATTCCTGCTAACATGCCTGTAATCGCTGCTACAAAAAGTGCCAATATTGGATGCCCACTAAGCGTCACCATAACGGCAGTAGCTGCCCCTAAAGTAAAACTTCCATCTACAGTTAAGTCTGGTATATCTAATATACGATACGAAATAAATAACCCCAATGTTAATAACGTATAAAATAATCCTAGCTCTGTAGCTGATAAAATAATTGATGCATTCATTTTCTCTACCCCTGTCTATTAATCTGTTTACGTCTAACTTATGTTTTTTATCTTATCTTTTACACTGAATCCCTATAATAACTGATGGCTAATATTTTTTATTTTGATTATAAAATGCTTTTAATTCCATCTAATACTCTATATCTTTTATTTATAGACTAAATGACTATTCTACAATTGTTGCCCCCTCTACATCCACTGGTGCTTTAATTGCTTCTCCTGTTTGTTTGTTAATCACTTTATAGAATTGGTCAAGTGTAGCAACTGGTACTTCTGAAACAGATTTTCCTCCTAAAATTTCTGCAACCATATCTGCTGTTTTTACGCCTAAATCTTCGTACTTAATACCAACTGTTGCATAGCCACCATCTGCAACCATTGAATCTGCCCCTACATACACTGGAATACCTGCATTTTTTCCTACTTCGGCTAGTACTTGCATAGCTGATGCAATTCCATTATCAATTGGTGTATAAATGGCATCTACTTTTCCTGCTAAGATTTCTGCTGCTTGTTGAAGCTCTGAAGGATTAGTAATTGTGCTTTCTTCAAACTCAAAGCCATAGTCAGCTGCTAATGTCTTTGCTTCTTCGATAACAGATTGTGAATTTACTTCACTTGCAGTATATAAAAATCCAATTTTTTGTACATCTGGTGTTAATTCTTTGCAAAGTTCAAAGGTTTGATCTACAGGAATCGCATCAGATGTTCCTGTTACATTGCCTGATGGTGATTCAAGATTATCCACTAATTTTGCACTAAGTGGATCTGTTACTGCTGAGAAAACAACTGGAATATCGCTTGTCGCTGCCGCTGCTGCTTGAGCTGCTGGTGTAGCAATTGCAATAATAATGTCTGCTTTTTCACCTACAAACTTACTAGCAATTGTATTTAAATTAGATTGATCTGCTTGTGCATTTTGGTAATCAATCTTAATATTTTGTCCTTCAACATAACCTTTAACTTCAAGTTCTTCTATAATACTTTCACGGATTGTATCTAAGCTTGGGTGCTCCACATACTGAACAATAGCAACTGTCTTCATTTCTTCAGTAGCTCCATTATTTTCTGCTACTGAATCTGACTTGCTACTTGCATCCCTTGATGCTACTTCACTATTTTGAGCCGAACTACCACAACCTACACACATTCCCATCATCATACTTGCTAATACTAATGCTAATCCTTTTTTCATTTTACATTCCTCCAATTTTCTATTTGTTATAGATTCTTGTAAGGCTTCTATGAATGGGGATACTTTAGAGTAAATTTACTTTGAAGTAAATAAAAAAGCACCTATCCTCGAATATTCTCCAAGGACAGATGCGTTGCTCTGCGGTACCACCTTGATTAGCTTATCTAAATCTAGATAAACTCCCCTCTATAGAATGCCATCACATTCTTGACCTATGATAACGCTGGTCTTGCGGTATTGGATACTAAGGCATCTGCCTTTTCACCAAACCCTCTGAGGTCCATTTGTCTAATTCGCTTTCTGCTAGGATTCCACCATCCCTAACTCTCTTTGAGTGCGCCACTAGTTTTATCTCCTCATCAACGGTTTAAAATTTTTAATTCAGTTTTCTTAACTTGTTACATAGTATACGCTCTTATTTTGAATTTGTCAAAACTTTTTAATTTTTTTATTTTATGTTGTACTTATGCATTTTCATACTGGATACTTTGATTACATGCACCATCTATTGTAGTATCTTGAACTTCAAGTTTTTCTTTACGGATATAAAAGAGTCCTATTACAAAGAAAATCATAAAAGGCAATAAAGATATAACCCCATCCATAATAGATATATCAAACATCATACTTTCACTTACCACTCTAATAAATAGATCATCTAAGCAACCACCTAAATCATATAATGCATGAAAAACAATGACCACCCATAAATTCCTTGTTCGTACATATACTGTAGCAAAAAAGAATCCTATAATAAAGGCATAAACTACCTGTGTACATGTCCCCACAATAAACCAAGGTTTCCCTGCTAAATTTACCATATGTATAAGTCCAAATACTGCACTTGATGCAATGATTGCACTATAAATTCCTTTTTTAGTATTTCCCCATCGCTCAATCATCTCATTAAGCATAATACCTCTCAATAAGATTTCTTCAAACGCCCCGACAGATAGGACAAATAGTACATACCCTATGTATTCTAATACTGTTGGCGTAATTGCTATGCTCCAATCAATCTCTAGTATTGCTTCATAAAAATTAATCAAACTGCCCACATAAATAGGCCATCCCAATATTAATCCAACCTTCCATCCCTTCTTACAAATACCTATGATCTTATTTGGATATTTTCGTTTAAACAACCATAATGCTATAAATGCCATACCAAATCTAGGTAAAAATTCTTCTATAAAGTTGATTCCCAAACCAATAGCTTTTAGTCCATTACATATTAATCCTGCCCCTCCCGCAACTAAAAGTATCCATGCTGCACTTACTAATAGATAGCGCAGATTTCCAAACAATGAATGTTTTTTGATTGTTTGATTTTCCATTTGTTTTCTCCTCACTATCCCCTATTTTATATTGTTCCTATCATTCATCTTGCTTTAAAACACATATTTACTCTGCCTTATCCCCTGAGTTAATATCTGTCTCATTAATTCTTCTCTATTATAACTATTACATACCAATAAATTTTTTCTTAATAGTTTTTTTAGATTTTCATACAGAAAAAGCTAGTTGTAATTAGACATTTATGGTCTATCATTCATTTCCTAAATGTCTTTATTACTACAACTAGCTTCCCTCATCAATCATTAATTTAAATTTCCCTGTAAATATTGTTTTATCATATATTTAATCTATATAGATTGCGTATTATTTCTAGTGATTTATATATTCACTATCTATCTACCTTATCTTTTATAAACTTTTCTCTTCTCCAAATGCCTTACTAATATGACCTTCACTCATTTGTGCAGATAATAAACTAACTACTGGCACACTAATGCAAGATGCAAGCATTGCTAAACTCGAAATGACTGGCCCTGTAATGGCACTTGGTAACATACCTTCATTACTTAATATAGTGCCACCAATCATAACTAACCCGCCTACAACAAAGCCTGACCATGCACCTAGCTTAGTTGTCTTCCTCCACCAAATTCCAAATACATATGGCCCAAGGAACATACCTGAAATCACACCCCAAGATAAGGACATCAAACTCACAATCGTACTAGATTGCTCTACTGCCAGTAAATACGAAACTGCTACGAAGATAAAGCAAAAAACACGCATCATAATCATCATAGCCTTATCAGACATCTTAGGATTGACAAACCCTTTTACAAAATCAATAGAAATTGTTGAACTAGAAACGAGTACTAATGATGCTAGTGTAGACATAGATGCAGATAAAATAAGTACGATGATAATGCCCATTAAAGCTGTTGGCAATGTTGATTCAAGCATAATTGGAATAATCATATCTGCCATTCCACTATCGGCTGCTTCTACTGTTGCACCTGGCATGACTGCAACTCCACTTGCCTCGTCAATAAAGAATAATCTTCCAAGCGAACCTGTGAAATACGCACTACCACCAATAATTAAAGCAAAAATGGTAGAGATTATTGTTCCCTTCTTAATCGCTGTCTCATCTTTGATGGCATAGTACTTATGAATCATTTGTGGTAATCCCCACACACCAAAACTTGTCATGATAATTAAACCAATTAAAGGTAAAGTTTTACTTCCACCTGAGAAAATAGATGTAAGATCTGGATCTAACTGATTTAATCGAGTAAATCCTTCACTTAATCCACCTACATTTGGATGATTCACCACATAGAGTACCATCAAAACACAGCCTACTAACATAATAACACCTTGAATTAAATCATTAATCGCTGTTGCAACATATCCTCCTAATAAAAGATATACCGCGGTTAATAACGCCATAAAGAAAATTGCTAAGTTAAAGGAAATGTTGAAGGAGCTTTGAAGTATGTAACCTAATCCTTTATATACAGATGCTGTATAAGGTACTAAGAAAATAAAAATAATAAGCGCGGATACAAACTTCATATTTCTGCTATCATAACGCTTTTCAAAGAACTCTGGCATCGTTCTTGCATCCAGTCTTTGCGTCATTTGTCTTGTACGTTTAGCCAGAACCTTCCATGCCAAATAGCATCCAAAGATTCCATTACAAATTCCTATCCAAGTAATTGGTACGCCAAACTCCCAGCCTTGTGCCCCTGCATAACCTATAAATATAACTGCTGAAAAATAAGAAGTTCCATAGGCAAACGCACTCACCCATCCACCCATGTTTCTCCCACCTAATAGGAAATCATTACTGCTTTTAACCTTTCTCTTGCTATATATACCAACACCCACCATCGTTAGTATAAATAATATAATACATAACTCCTTCACTATTTAACGCCCCCTCTTTAACCCCAAATTTCGCCTTTTTACTCAATAATAAGTATTATGTCCCTCTTCATAAGCAATTTTTGCATCCCTTTACACTTATGATTAATTGTATCTTAAGTTATTGGCAAAATTTTTTCAATATTTAATATATTTATTTTATATAAAAAAAATAACCTTATTGAACATTTGGTCATGCTATTCTTTCTTGATTTTATTATTCTTAATATACTTCTCCAAGCATCAATTAGTTTGATAATCCATTCACTCTTATTTCTTAAGTACAATTAAAATATAAAACTTAACCATATAATAACAAAAAAAGATTCCCAAGAAAAAGTTCTCCTAGGAATCTATTTAATCTCATCTCTATTTTACAATCTTAAAATCAGGTTTATCCATGATTGTAACAACTTGTTTATTCTTAACATACTCAATAATCATTTCTTGAGTATCTACTGTATATTCTTTAGCAATTTTACAATCTTGGTAAAATGCATAACCACCTGTACCTGTTGCTCTGTAGTCATTCATAACTAATGTGTATTTACGATTTTCTAGAGGTTTACCGTTCTTCTCTAATCTTACAACACGACTGCCTACTGGTTTTGTAATATCAAATGTGTACTCAATCCCTGCGAAGAAGTCATAGTTATAATGTTCTTCTTTAGGTTTGATAAAGCAATCTGAAATTACAATCTCACCATCTTCTCTTAATGTAAAATACTCTGCACAACGCTCTAATGCTTTTCTAATGATTGTTTCGTCTACTTCTAAAACTTTCATTGTATTAGGGAATTGGTATGCTGCTACAATCTCTCTAATTGTCACATCTTTACTAAATCCAACTGGATTGTTTCCTAAGCTTGTACAAGAAATCTCTGCACCAGTATATTCAAGCTGAATCTGGTTACATAAATCAGCCAAACGTCCGCCATTAACGGCTACTTCTAATTTGCTAAGCGCAGGAATTTCTTCTGAAAAGCTACCAAGCTTGCTATCTAACCAAACTTGTACTGCTTCTTGCTCTTCTAACCATGTTGCTTTTGCATTGTCTTTACAAATTTCAGGTACTTTGTTTTCTGATATAATCTCTACGATTTTTTCACCATCTAATTCAATTTGTACAAATCCATATTGCTGTGCATTTGGTGCAACCTGCATAGTGTAAGTCCCATGAATCATTCTACCTGCTGTTGGCATATGTTGGTGTCCTGTTAAAAGCACATCAAAATCAAGCTCTTCACAAATACGGTAGCCTACATTTTCTTTACCCTCAGCTAATTTTTTACCAGTTTCAAGATCACATTCATATCCTCCGTGATATAAACAAATGCTAATATCACATTGGTCTTTCATTTGCGCTAAAGCATTTTTTGCCGCTGTGAAAGTATCTAATACATCAATTTGCTCAAGGTTTTCTGGTTTTTCCCAAAGTGTTACATAGTCTGTCACTAAACCTACGATACCTACTTTTAAACCGTTCTCTAATGTATGAATCACATATGGTTTAATGCCTAACTCGCCTGTTTTATCTACAATGTTAGCTACGATGCATTGTGCATTAGATGTACCGATATATCTTGCTAGCTTTTGATAACCATGGTTGAAATCGTGATTCCCTAATGTAAAGTAATCGTAGTTTCCTTGATTAAATACTTCAGCAATCATACATCCTTCAGTTGTATTTTCCCACATATGTTTAGAGAAAACAGACCCTTGGATTGTATCTCCTGCATCTAAAATAAGTGTGTTACCATCTTTTTTAAATTCGTTGATACAGCTTAATAACCCCATGTTTTTGTCAGCTTTATTCACATAATCTGTAGGGAACATATAGCCATGTGTATCTGATGTATAATACAGTTTTACTGTTTTATTCATTACAGTTGCCCTCTTACTTCTATCAAATTTTATCCGTACTATTATTCTTTTAATGGTTTATAGGACCACTACATTATGATGTTTTTATACGTATCTGCAACGAACCGAATACCTATCCAATTACTTTGCTTTAACTCTAAAAAATACTCATGTAACAGTCCTATACTTTATAAATCCTTGTCGTAAATCATCTTTTCTGAACATCTCTATACCGCCTTGTTACTTATAAAACTATAAAAAGCCTCTTTGCATAGACTTATTGTCCTTATTGATTTACTCCTATATCGTTATTAATTTGTTATTTATCTTTACTAATTATTTTATTACTGCTTTATTCTTGATTCACCTCTAGGTATGGTTTATCAATAATACACTCTATTATAGATAATATTTCTAATACATTATCCTTGCTAAAGATTAACCTCTAGCAAGTTTAACTCTGATTTTACCTGATAACCATTCGATTACTAACACTAATACGATAAGTCCAGCTAAAATCGCACCTACTTCATTCCAACGATATGAGTTCATAGCGAAGATAAGTGGTGCACCGATACCACCAGCACCTACAAGACCAAGTACTGTTGCATCTCTTAAGTTCATATCAAAACGATAGATAATTGTTGATGCAAAGTCTGGCATAAGTTGTGGAAGGATACCATAGCGAATTTTTTGGAATGTTGTACAACCGCAAGCATCTAATGATTCTAAGATACGTTTATCCATATCTTCGATTGATTCAATATACATCTTAGATACCATACCGATTGAACAAAGTGACATAGTAAGAAGACCTGAGAAAGCTCCTGGACCTGTCATTCTGATGAACATAAGTCCATATACAAATGCTGGAATAGTTCTAATTGCCATGATGATGAAACGTCCCACTAAAGCAACTGGCTTTGGTACAATGTTTGTTGCACTTAAGAATGAAATAGGAATTGCTAAAATAGCTCCTACGATTGTTCCTAAGAACGCAATACACATTGTTTCTAAAAGTAAATATGGTACACCTTGTGTTGTAAAGTTAAATAATAACTCCGTGTCTGGATGTAAAATCCCGTTAATGATACTTGCTGCAACGTCAAATCCATTTTCTGTTAATCCGTTGAATTTAACAGTACTACTAGACCATACCATTAATCCTACTAAAACAAGAGTAGCTACGAGTTGGAAAATCCATGTTTTAGGCTGCTTTTCAAATTGCGCCTTAATACGATTTGTTTTATTAAGTTCTACCTGCATTTCACTACTCCTTCCTAAGTTAATTTCTTACGTAAATAATGACTAATAGCTTCGATAATAATAACTGCTCCGAATAAAGCAACTAAAATCATACCTACACTACTATATTCACGCCATCCAATTTTTTCATTTAAGATAAGACCAAGTCCACCTGCACCTACATATCCTAAGATAGCTGCATATCTTACATTACCTTCAAAACAGAATAAACAGTTTGCAATATAACCTGGTAATACTTGTGGTACAATGGCTGCTGCAAAAGATTTTAATTTTGTTGCACCAAATGATTCCATCGCTTCATAAGCACCCATGTCTACTGTTTCAATTTGCTCATATAATAATTTACCTACATATGCAAAAGTGAAGACAGCAATCGCTGTTGTCCCTGCTAAAGTTCCTAATCCAAAGATATAAGTTGCAATTAATGCAATAACTAGGGTTGGGATTGTTCTTACTAAACTGAAAAATAAACGTACAATCGTTAAGATAAATTTATTATGAATGATATTGCTTGCTGCAATAACTGAGAATGGAATAGCTACAATCGCTCCAATTGCTGAACCTAATAGCGACATTTTAATCGTGTCAAAAAGTGGTCCCCAAATAGCACTCATATAAGCTGTATCTGGCGGAAACATTTGTTTTAAAATATCAAAGAAGTACTTACCTCTTTTAAAGATTACATCCATATCGAATCCTGTAACCTCGATTGAAATCCAAGATGCGATTACAATTAAAAGAATGATGAGAGGCATGCGTGAACGACGTTCAAATACTTCTTTTCCATCTGCAAGTGTAAACTTCTTTGGCGGAAAAATTTTATCGTACAAGTTCATTTTATTCCTCCATTTTACCAATTTCTTGACCACAGTAGATTTGGTCTAATACTTCTTGTGTTACCTTGCTACTTGGTCCATCATATACAACCTCACCAGCTCTGATACCAATTACACGGTCACAGTACTCTAAAGCTAAGTCTACGTGGTGAATGTTGATAAGAACTGAAATATTCATTTCTCTATTAATACGTCTGAAATCGTCCATAACTTGTTTTGCTGTTACAGGGTCTAATGCTGCTACTGGCTCATCAGCTAAGATAATTTTAGGATTTTGAGCTAATGTTCTAGCAAGCGCAACTCTTTGTTGTTGACCACCTGAAAGTTGGTCTACTCTAGTATAAGCTTTTTCTAAAATACCTACTTTGTCTAATGCTTCTAATGCTGCTACTTTGTGCTCTTTAGGGTAAGCACCTAATAATACACGCCAGAATGGTAAATCTGGAATATTAGAAGTTAATACGTTATTAATAACTGTTGTTCTTGTAACTAGGTTAAAAGATTGGAATATCATACCGATTCCTCTACGAAACTGTCTAAGAGCTTTCCCTTTTAACCCACGTACATTAACACCATCTACTGTAAGTGTACCTTCTGAAATATCATGAACACGGTTAATAGTACGAATAAGTGTTGATTTACCAGCACCAGAAAGTCCGATAATCGCTACAAATTCGCCTTGTTCGATTTCAAGCGAAACATTTTTTAAACCTTTCACGCCATTTGGGTAGGTTTTACTTACATTATCAAATTTAATCATATGTCGCCTCGTTTCTCCTTAAGGGTAGTTTTATATTTTGTTGCAAAAAATAATGGGTAAGCATCAAGCCACCCATTATCTTGCCATAATCAGCTTATTTTGCTGCGTTAAGTTGTTTGATTAATTCTTGAGCTGCACGTTCATCATCGTAATCAGATGGTTGTGCTTCTTCATAACCATTGTGGCTATATACTGCAATTACTTCTTTACCTTCTTCTGTTTTACCAATGTTGATGAAGGCATTTTTAAGTGCTTGTTTTAAATCATCTGTCATAATATCAGATGTTGTACTTACACTTACTGTATCATTGTAGATAGCTGGTGTTACACCGATAACGTTTGTTTCTTCCCAGATAGATGCTGGTCTAGAGAATTCACTTGTCCATTTATCTTCATTGTCACGACGTGCATCTGCGTAGCAAAGTAATACGTCTACTTGACCTGCTGCTAATCTAGCGAAAGCACTTCCGTATGAGTCAGATTGTACAGCACTTGATAAGTCTGTAATACCTTTATCATAGTTTTCTTGTAACCATAAAGCTGGGTAGATATAACCTGCTGGAGATGTTGTAGACATGATGCTCCAGTTAGCTGAATCTAAATCTTCCCATGTAAGTTCTTCACCAGCATTAACTTTTGCGCTAAGTTCTTGACCTTTTTCTGATGGACCTGCAATGATTAATGAACGGTAAGAAACAGCTTGTTCTTCTGTTCCTTCTGTTGCTTTTCCATCATTCCAGTCTTTAGCATTGTCAGAGTCTTTGTTAAGGGCATCACGTGTTGCTGTTAAAATTACTTCTGCACCGTCATCGTATAATACGTATGTTCCACCTGGAATTAAACCAACATCAGCTGTACCTGCGCTAAGAGCTTCACCTACTGCTTCGTAGTTTGTTCCAACTGTGATTTCAACTTCACCTACATTGTAACCTTCGTTTGCTAATTCTGTTTTAAGCATGTCTTTTAAAGGTTCTGTCATTGTTACAATTTCTTCTGGATCTCTAGAAGGTACGAAAGCTACTGTTAACTTATCGATTTCTTTTGCTCCTGTAGAATCTGTGTTAGTTGCTTCTGAGCTACTACCACATCCTGTAAGTGCTGACACACATAAAGTAGTTGCCATTAACATTGAAAATAACTTTTTCATTTTATCCTCCATATACTTTAGACATATTACCTTTAATAAGGCTGATTTATTAAATAAATGCACTACCTATAAGTAGTTCACTTACTACAAAATTTACCAACTTCTAATTTGCACTTCACATAATTTTGATAGCAAAGTACCTGTTATCGTTTCTATTTTGCTTCCTGTAATTCTCTCAGGCAGCCGCTTGATTGCTACTTCCTACACAAAATCAGGAACCATCTGAATATATTTACACAGAGAAACGTGCCTCGTTGTAAGCATCATGTTGTTTTAGAGCATTTATCAACTCTAGATGTCTTGTCTTACCAATTATTAAGTGCTCAGTCTCATAATAACCGCCTATGTAGCCTAAGCTGCCATAGCCCTTATCATCCAATATGTATTTGACCATTTGATTGAGGCCTTCTCTATAATACATGATTATACGATCATATTGATAATCTCTTCTGTCTGAACCAATAAAAAGCATTGTATAGTTTTGTTTTTTTTAAAGAGTTCCTCTTCATTAAAGGTACCTAGACACAGTTGCCATGGATACTTCACAAAGTTGCGAAATTTGTCTGATTATATCCATTTACCTGACTCCCATTACATATTCTACCTAATTTAGAATGAATTGCAATATATTTTACTAAAGTTTTACTTGATATTTTTTTAACTTTTAATATATAATCATTTGTTTTACCTGATTTTACGTTGAATAGCTAAAAAAATTCCCATAAATCCCCTCGTATAATATATGTCCAATCTTCTCTGATTAACACAATAATTTGTAATATTTTTCCTCGTAACTCTTTTTTACCCTAAACAAATATAGTACATAAACTAGTAATCATTCTAATAAGAACACAAAATGCTAGTACCATTTCTTAAATTCATATGCCTAAAAATAGGTGTAAATAAAACCATGTTTATGATTTCATTTACACCTATACAGTACCAAAGGGATATAAACAAACTACTCTTTCTTCGATATTCCTTTACTTATTACTTTACATTTAAAATAACTTTAATTGCTTTTACAAATTCATCACATTTAGCTTCTGCATCCTCTACATTAACGCCTACTACAGATGCATAAATTTTAACTTTTGGTTCTGTACCAGAAGGACGAATTACAAACCAGCTCTTATCTTCAAGAATAAATTTAAGAACATTTGATTTTGGTAAGAAGATTTCTTCTTCTGTTCCTTCAATGTTATTCACACGTTTAGAAAGTTTATAATCTTCGCTAGTTGCGATTTTTACACCATTTACTTCTTTTGGCATATTTTCTCTAAGGTTTGTAATCATTGCAGCAATTTGTTCTTGGCCATCTTTACCTTCCATTGTGATAGAGATAAGGTTTTCTTTGTAGTAACCATATTTCTCAAATAAATCATGAAGCGCCTGAGCAAGGTTTTTACCTTTTGTTTTGTAGTAAAGAGCCATTTCAGCAATAAGTGTTGCTGCGATAACAGCATCTTTATCTCGTACAAAACCACCTGATAAGTAACCATAGCTTTCTTCAAATCCTAATACAAAGTTATTAGAACCTGTTTGCTCGAATTGCTCAATTTTTTCACCAATGTATTTGAATCCTGTTAACACATTCATGATTTGTGCATCGTAAGCTTCTGCTACTCTAGCAGCCATTTCTGTTGTTACGATTGTTTTGATAAGTGTATCTTTTGAGCTAAGTACACCTGTTTCTTTTCTTGCATTAAGCATGTAGTCAGAAAGAAGTACGCCTACTTGGTTTCCTGTTAATACTTTATATTCTCCGCTATCTTCTTTTACAATTACACCAATTCTATCGCAGTCTGGGTCAGTACCAAAAATAAGGTCTGGCCCTACTTCTTTTGCCATCTCAATAGCAATTTCAAATACTTGTGGTACTTCTGGATTTGGATATGGTGCTGTTGGGAAGTTTCCGTTTGGTAATTCCTGTTCTTTTACAACACTTACATTTTCATAACCTAATCTCTTAAGCATTGTTCTAACTGGGATATTTCCACTACCATGGATTGGTGTGTAGATAATTTTTAATTCTGAAGCATGATCTTTTACTAATTGTTTGTTAACTACAAGAGATTCTACTCTTTCATAGTAAGCGTTATCCACTTCTTCACCAATGTAAACAAGAAGACCTTTTTCCATCGCTTCTTCTTTGCTCATTGTTTTTACATCACCAAAAATATCAATGTTATTGATGTAGCTTAAAATTTCATTAGCTGCATTATCTGTAACCTGTCCGCCATCGCTGCCATATACTTTGTAACCATTGTATTCTTTTGGATTGTGAGATGCTGTTACCACAATACCTGCATCTGCATTTAAATGTCTTACTGCAAATGAAACCATTGGTGTTGGACGTAAGCTTTCATATAAATAAGCTTTTACACCATTTGCTGCTAATACTCTAGCTGCTGTTTCTGCAAATGTATCTGAAAAGTTTCTTGAATCGAAACCAATTGCCACGCTTGGATTAGTGAAGTTTTTTACTAAATAAGTTGCAAGCCCTTGTGTTGCTTTACCAATTGTATAGACATTCATTCTATTTGTACCAGCTGCAATCTTACCTCTAAGACCACCAGTACCAAATTCTAGGTTCTTATAAAATCTATCTTCGATTTCTTTTTCATCTGTAAGTGCTTTTAACTCTGCTTTAGTTGTTTCATCAATTGTTTCACTAGCTAACCATGCTTCATAGTTTTCTTTGAAATTCATTTGTTACCCTCCTAATATTTTATTTATTATGTATTTGCTCTTATTTTATCATTAACTTGATAATATTACCACATGACCAATGTCTAAATATTTTGCATTATCTATTAATTTTATTTATATGTAATCGTTTCCAATATTGATATAACACGCTTTTTTATCTTACCACTTTGTGTAAAATAACCCAAAAAATATTTTTGGCTACTATGAATTTCCTATTATTTAACTCAAATCTACCTAATCTATGCTTTACTTATCTTCTAAGTATCCTATATCAACATAAATTTTAATTTGATTAACTCTAAATATTATTTATTCTAATATAGTTATCAAAATGTATTATATTAACTTTTATCCTATATTCGTTAATTTATTGACACCATTCTTTGCAAATATCCTTATCTAAAAAATAGGGCATACCCTATTGGTATACCCTATTTTTCCTCTATCTCATTCATTACTGACATTTACCTTTTACAAAGTCTGTAATTGTATCACATTGTGTATGAATATGTTTTGATGCAAGTAAGCTTGCCACATCTTCATCCTTATTCTTTAATGCTTCTAAAATTGCTAAGTGCTCTGCCTCTACTGTCTCACTATCTTCAACATTTTTGAGATAAGTAATACGGTAACGGTTCACCTGCTCTTTTAAGTTATTAAATAACTGAATGAGCTTATCATTTTGTGTAGCATTACAGATGATGTCGTGGAATTCCACATCTTTTTCAATCATCATCTCTAAATCTTTATTTTTTGCTGCATAGCTATATTCTGCAATGGCTAATTGTAATTTAAGGAATGAACGATCATCCATGCGTTTGCATGCTAATTTTGCTGCTAAAGATTCTAATGCTGCACGTACTTCAAGCACATCTTGAATGTCTTTCTCGGTGAATTGAGCTACTTGCGCCCCTTTTCTTGGCACCATAATGACAAGACCTTCAAGTTCTAATTTTCTAATTGCTTCTCTAATAGGTGTCCTACTAACACCTAATTTCTCAGCAAGCTGTGTCTCCATTAAACGCTCACCAGGTTGTAATTCTCCTATAATAATTGCATTTCTTAGTGTTTGAAAAACAATATCTCTTAATGGGAGATACTCATTAATCTTCATATTGTAGGTATCCTCTAACATTATTTAACACCTCTTCTTCTAGGGCCTTTTTTACGATTTTGGTGTAGTTTTGTATTTGAACTACTAGGCGAATACGTAGTTGTTACATAGACCTCTCTTATATCATGATTTACTTTAAAATATTTGCATGCTTTCTGTGCTGCTTCTTCTGTTTCAAACAATCCAAAAACAGTAGAACCACTGCCACTCATCATAGTACCCATAGCACCTTGCTGCATGAATTCTTCTTTAATTTTTGCAATCTCTGGATACATTGAAATTGTCACATCTTCTAATACGTTAGACATATTATTCGCAATCTCTTGTACGTTACCTTCTTCTAATGCTTGAATCACAACATCTGTCTTTGGATGCTCTTTGATATTGTTGATATCTAACTCTTTATAGACAGCTGCTGTAGATGCGCTAAATGGTGGTTTTACTAAAACAACATAAGTAGTTGGCATAGGTGTTAAAGGTGTAAGCTCTTCACCAATCCCTTCTGCTAGCATTGTTCCACGTGCAATACAGAAAGGTACGTCTGCACCTAATTGTAACCCCATCTCCATTAATTTCTCTTTGGAATAGTGTGTTTCATATAATCTATTTAAACCAACTAAAGTTGCTGCAGCATCTGTACTTCCTCCAGCCAAGCCTGCTGCCACTGGAATACGTTTTGTAATCTCAATAGCAACACCACCATCGATTCCAGACTCCTTAAAAAATAATTCCGCTGCTTTATATGCAATATTTTTCTCATTTGTAGGAAGCCATGAATAATTTGATTTTAATCTCACACCCAAGACTTTTGTTTTACGGATGTAGATAGTGTCGTAAAGATTAACAGTCTGCATAATCATTTTTAAATCATGGTATCCATTATCTCTTTTCCCAACTACATCAAGCGTTAAATTAATCTTAGCTCTTCCTTTTAATATAATTGAGTTCATTCTTTTGCTCCCTTAACATAAATGACTTATTTTTTATTATTATAAACTCACTTAAAATACAAAGTCAATCAGAATGTATTTCCTGTATACAATATGCAGTCAAATAATTTAAAAAATATCACCAATACAATTTTTTAATGTATGTCTATTTTATCCATATATCTTATTTTTATTATGATTGCATAACTATGAAAAAAGTCGTATTCAATTTTCTTATGACTTTTATATTGATTCTAAATGTATATAACAAAGGCATACTCCTTATGAACAGTTTAGGTTTGAATAATGCCAAAATGCAAAAAAGAGACTAACTAGTAGCCTCTTTTTTACTCTATATCCCATTAGAATTGTACTTTCTTTAATATAATAATTTTTTGTCCTTCTCTTAGACTATCAGGCATTTCAATATCATTGAGGTCCTGAATATCTTTGACTGTAGTATTATAGCGTTTTGCTAATCCCCACAAGTCATCGCCCTTTTTCACTTGATATACGGTCATACTTGGATAAGCATCCATTTCTTCTTTTGTCATATCTTCTAGTTCAATTTCTTCCAAAATATTGAGATTTGCTTCTTCATAAAGCTCAACCATGCAGTCCAATAAATATTCAAGTACAATCTCTTTCTTAGTTTGTGCATAGACACTAACATCTTTAACTTCTACGCATGGATTAACTACTGTTTTTCCATCTATCTTAGCCACTTCAACTTCTTGATTAAATGGTACCACATTAATTATGGTTTGAATTTCATTGCTATCAGGCGTTTTGCAAAGATATACAATTTTAATTTCTAAGATACCATTTAGATTGAGCATACCATCATTATATTCTTTATCTTCAACAGTTGGTTTTATCTCTATTGAAAAAACTTCCGGTGCTTCTGCAAAGTCTTCTTCCATGTCTATAGCTTCTTTCTTTGGAATACATACATATTTTTTATCTTTTAGATTCATGTAATCCAATTGTTTTTCCTTTGTTTTAACTTTCTTACCTGGGCAATAAACATCAGAAATGGTATCATATGTAGATTTATTGTAATTGCTATATTTAGCTGTAATAACAAATTCACACTCAATGATACGATCTTCACCATCATAATCAGGTGTCACTTGCATATAAGATGTTTCTACATCTAAATGACAATCTATATACATTTCATCGTCCTCTTGTGGACTTTCAACGCTGCCTTCAAAAGGTACTCTATGAGTTACAATATCAACATTGTCATCGTCTCCTACTGCTTTATACATTGTAACAACTTCAATCATACCATTATATTTAAGCTCAGATTCAGTACGTTTGATTTGTTCGTCCTGAATATTAACAACAGACTTTAAGATTTCACCGATACATGGTTTAGAAGATGGCACGGTCAAATCTTCTTTTACAATAATTTTATCTTCTTTCTCTGTGTACAAGCTGACAATTTCAATTTCTTCTTCCTTTGTTTCTATAGGCCCTTCTGCATGAACATCAGTAATAACTGTTGTATCCTTGCAACCTGTAGCTGCTACACCCACACTCATGATAGCTTTTACATTTACCTTACGTTCATTGAGTACGTTATAGCTCATATGTTCAATCTTGCAATCAAAATCAATACGCTGGTCTTTGTTAACGCCATCAATAATAACAAAGTCTTCAATAGGAATAGTATTTTTCATTGTATGAATACATTTTGAGTTACCCATTGAACGATAGAGAATGCAAACATTAATTCTGCCTCTATACATAACCCTATCTTGTGATACATCAATCTGGTCAATGCAAACCTGGCCATCTAATTGCACGATAGACTGTAAATCAGGTTTACCATCAGGTACGATTAAATCGCGTTCTTTAATAATCTGAACACTTTCTCTTTTTGTCATTTCATCCAGTGTGATTGGTTTCTTAATCAGTTCAACTGACATCTACGCTCCCCCTCCTCGCGGCATATATACAAATATATGTATCTTCACATGAATAAATGCCTAAAAAAAAATTGGACTTACTTTTTCTAGTCTTATATATATTCTTATCTTTTGTATATTATGACTGCTTTTATCTTTCATTTTTTGGGAGAGACTTGTTTTTATTAAAGTACTCTTGCATCCTATTTCTAAATTCGTAATTAGTATCTTTAAAAAGTGGCATTGCCAATTCCCTTTGAATCTCTTCTGATGTCATCTGATTAGGTGATTTCTTTTCTCCTCTTTCTTCTTTAACTTCTGTCTTTTTGGCATTGTCATCTAACATTACTGGGCCGCCTCTTCTGCACTTACCTAATACCTCATAACCACCTAATCCTTTAAACTTTGTAATACTGTTTTCCAAAGCTTCATCTATAGAGACAACTTGATGAAATGGGCAATGCGCTATTTTTTCTACCACAAATACAGGATCTAGTGCGTGAATCAGTACTCTACTAGGTGATGCTGCATAATCTGCTCCTGCCGCTAAAATCTCTTCAAAGTACGACTGACATGCACCTGCAAAGATGACCATTGCTTCACTTGATTTCACACTTCTTGCTCTTTTTACTGATTCCACAAAATACGAAGAATTTCTATACTCAGTTAAATCGTATAAATCCTTATAGTTCTTATTTAATGAGTCATGACCTGTCAAAACAAGAATATCTGGTGAATACTTCTCAATAAAATATTTTACTTTCTTGGGCTGTTCTGACTCTGGTACATGTTCTCCTATAGCAGGGATGTTAAGTGCTTTATAGTATTTAAGACAAAGTTGCAAATAAAAAGCATCGCCATCCATATGCAGAACCGTCCCTGTCTTTTGGAAAGTAGGTGTTTTTCCTTTCTGCATTTCTTGCCTCTTTTTAATAATCTTTTGCACAGTCTCATCAATTGTATTCATAACACTATCTTCCTGAGAAGTATATCTCATACTATCTACAGCTATTAAATCAGATAATGGTGCATCTGCAATAATACGATAGGATACACCTATTAGCCTTGCAGCTTGATTGGGTAGGATATAGGTAATGCGAAACAAAATATCTTTATTATAAGATAACCTCACAACATAATCGCCTGGTGAAAACAAAGCTTATTCACCCTCTTTACAAACCTATCTACACTATTTGTATTAAAATCTAGCTTTTCCTATTCCCAAATCTTATGAAAAACTGTGTTCTAATCTGTTGTTTCTTTTTCTTTCAATTGATATAAATATGAATCTTGATTTATACTTCCATCTAATAAGATATTAGCACTATATGTTTCATAGCCTGACTTCTCTAATAGAATCTTATATGTTCCATTTTTAAGTTCCAATGCATATGGTGTCACACCTTTTAGGACACCATCAATATAAACCTTTGCACCTGTAGGGTCTGTATTGATTGTAATAGCTTGCATATGATTTGAGCTACTTGAACTATTGCTATTATTAGATTCTGATGATGAGGCATCAGATGATGTATTTGTTTCATCTTCTGTTTCTTCCTCTTCTTCAATAGCTGTTAAGACAACTGATAATGGTAATTCATCCTTTGTTAAATACACTGTTGTAACCCATTTTTTATGATTAGGTTCAGTTACTTCTATCTTATATGTATCTTGTTGAACTCTAATTTCTTCTCCATATCTATACGTTTGATTTCCAACCTTGATTGTACAGTCCTCGACACTATACTCTGGATTTGTTGAAGATATATTGAGCTTTATAGTGGTATATGCTATTTCTGCATCCTGTAATATCATTTCATATACTTCTCCAGCTTCCACCTCAATCTCTGTGGCTATTGGCACATATCCTCTCATTTTGATAACAATCTTGTGCTTACCTGGAACTAATCTAATAGGTTCTGTTACATCTTTAAACGTAATGAGCCTAGAATTTCCAATTTCTATTTGTCCATTATTTGTAGGGAGCTCCTTTAAATTGAGACTAGCTGACGCTTCTTCTATCGTAATACTCCAAATAACATCATCTATTGCTTGAACTGAAACAATATCATATGGCCCTATATTGGCAATATTACTCTTAAAACCATACACGTCTACTACTACTATATCATCGTTATATGTATAATTTTTTCCAGCTATATTTACATATCTTTCTTCTGTATTAACTGTAACACCGCTTATTTTAGTCCAACTATGTACGGATGCACTCTTTCCGATTGAAATAACACGATCTTTTTGTTCTTGGTAATTAACTTCTACAATATCACCTATTTTGATTTGGTTAAGTGGAAGTATCTTCCCATAAGAATCACTTACTTTTACTGTCTGATCTATTGTTTTATTAAAAATTTTATTATTATGTATATCATAACCCATGATATGGTCATCTGAAATCTTCTCTATTAGTACAACGAACATCTCACTCAATTCAATGGTTTGTTCTAGTTTTTCTTCTTGTTTAACATTTGTTGAAACTTGTTTGGTATTCTTACCTAAATATGATTGTAATATACAAAATAAAGCAACCATCAATATAATAAGAATTGTCACCAACAGAATAATAATATTTCTTACATATTGTTTATTTTTTCTCACTCTGTCACCCTTTCCTCGTCTATTTTCCTAGTCTAATTTTAACCTTTTCATATAAAATGTCAATGAACGGAAAAAATACTAGCACATAATAAAAAAGGACTTATGCATTGCTGCCAAGCCCTCTCTACTTACCATGATTGAATCATTATTGCTACTTCCAATTGTTTATCTTTGTAAGATAACATATTAAGCCACTTTTGTTCAAACATACTATAATTCCACCGTCTTTTTGACCCCATATATTTTAGGCAAATGCCATTATACTTCTCTGGATAAATCATCATAAATTTCAAAAGTTGCATTTCATCATCTGAGATACTTCTTTCTTTATTATATTCTTCCATTAAATCATAAAGGATTTTTTTATCCCAATCATTTTTTTGCATAATCTTACTTAGAATCTGTGCCAAATCTAGAACTTGAATATCATAATTGCAAATATCAATTTGGCTAATAATATATTCCTTATCATAAGTCTTATTAACTGTATGATAAGTGAAATCTTTATGTGCTACGGTTTTATTCTCCCATACATTTTCAATAAGGCGACAAGCTAACTCTTTATCGATACTACTAAGTGCCATTTCTTCTAGACTTCTATAGGATTCACACGTTTCTAGAAACATCAGCTCAAAGTTAGACTTTTGCTTTAATCGCATAATGTTTTTCTTTAACTTGTTATTTTCTATCTGTCTCTTCTTGTAGTATTCATAAATATTCTTCATTTTAATAGCTTCAGGATCTCTTATCTTGCTTTCTACCCCTACTGCCATCTTATGAAATTTAGCTAGTGCTAGGATAATTTCTCTTAAATCATTATAATCCTTAAAATCTGTTTCTTCACAAGGCTTATAAGCTTGCATAATATAGGAATCTTCTCCTAAAGTTGCATAAGGCGTCTTTTTCTTAGTGACATATATATTATTTAGGACATCAAACTGACACCTACTAAGATGTGTATCCACCTCATAACTAAAGCCTAATTGTTCCTTCCCTTGATCTACTTTTCTTAAAGTAAACTTTCCTTTATTGGTGTCTAGGAAGTAACTGCTTCTTACATATTGATATTTTTTTATGTTTAAATCATACTGACTTGTTAATTCCCTACTTAGTGGTCTCACATCTTCTCCTCCTATCTGCAATAATCTCTTATCTTAGCCTTGAATGTCCTTTTATCTCTTTATGTATATGATAGATAACCACAAAAAATATCTATTTTTCATTAATTTTTCTTAAGAACCATAATTTTTACTTTTATATTTAGAAGTCTATGATATAATACAAATGTTATAAAGTTAGAGCAAAAATTTGTGAGGTTAGTACAATGAAACGTAAGGGTTGGGTTGTTCCCATTTTAGTATTTATTTTTTCGTTATCAATATTATGTTTTTATCAAAAGAATCAAGCTACAGTATCTTTTGCAAATACTACGGATATTCCGCCTATTCTCTGGTCAGAATCTCCTTCTAATATAAACAAAATTACTTATTCTTATGGCAGTAAGATTATTAAGGCTGCATACAAAGATTCAAGTTGGACTTTATGTGACTATAACAATCAAAAAGTTGATGATTTATATATTTATAATATCCTTAATAATTTTTCAGAACCTATATTTAATCAAGTAATTGAAGTATCACCAAAAGATTTATCACTGTATGGAATTGATGATTCTTGCCCAACACTTTCACTATATGATACTGAAGGTAATGAATATACCTTAATGCAAGGTGATAAAATTGATGATTCTTTAAGTTATGTTTATGCTCCATTATCTGATACAGTTTATTCAATGGATACCTCTATATTCTCAAACTTAAAGATTTCAGAAGTAGACTGGCTCAATAAACAGCTTCTTACTTTCAAATTAGAAGATGTTGCTAGTATCTCTTTCTCATATAAGAGTTTACAAGCCACTTTAACACCTACTAAATCTGATGATGGAACAATTGCTTTTACAAGTAATAATATCAACGACACACTTGCTGCGGAATTTGTTCACTTCTTACAAACTAGCAAGATTGAACATTTTATTGCATCTAGTGCCAATGAACATGTTTTAAATATCTATGGTTTTAATTCACCTGTATTAAAATGCACAATCACTTTAAATACAGGAAACTCTCTTTCATTAACCATTGGAAATATTAATGAATCAGAAAATACTTGTTATGCAATGGTGAATAATAACAATAGTATTGTGGCTATTCCTTACTTTGATTTCTCTCAGTTTAGTGCAATGTACGCTGCACTTCATGGTTCCAACTCTACTCAGCTTGGATAGAAAAATACGTATAAAAAATGTATTAATATAAATAAGTAAGCCACTATCGAAAAAGACTCTTTTGGTCTCTTTCGATAGTGGCTTTTCGTCATTCTATATATTCTATATCAACTATTATTAATCTTTTATTCTGATATATTATCTTGATAAAGTTTCTGACAGTAATCAATTAATACTTCTTTTGTATTATTTTCTGGATGATGAATGATTTTATCTAATGCCTTATCTAACAACCATCCAATCTCTTTTCCTCTCGGAATGCCTGCTTCCATTAAATCGGAACCTGTAATACACATCATGCCCTTATGATATGGCTCATTTTTAGCTAGTACTTCTTCTTTTAGCTTTCTTTGTTTCTCTAGTTGATGCAACTTTGGCTCTAATTTATCAGGATTTTGAGCTTTGGCATCCGCTGTGTGTACCTTTAATAAGTCATCAAATAGCTCTGGTCCAATTTCTCTAAGCATCTTTTTCACATAAATTTTATCAACATGATGTTTGATATGATAATCATGGAAATGAATCAATTGTCCTACTTCTTTAATCATACGATTATCTAATTTTAGGGTTCTTAAAACCTTTTTCTCAACCTCAACTGACTTCTTATCATGATTATGGAAATGGTCAATACCATGTTTATCTGTTGTACGTGTATAGATTTTACCAATATCATGTAGTAACATTGTCAGTCTTAATCTCACTGTAGGCTCAACATTTTGCATTGCCACAATCGTGTGCTGTGCCACATTATAAATGTGATGTGGGTGATTTTGAGGCGTATCATATGCCCCAATAAACTCTGGAATGATATACTCTAATAAGCCTAACTCCATTAATTCATTTAAATGCTCTGGCCTTGGTGAAAGACAAATCTTAAGGAATTCATCACGTACACGTTCCTTACTAATATGTGTTAATAAATGTTTGCATTCTTCAATTCCAATTAATGTATCTTGTTCTATCTTAAATCCAAGCTGAGCTGAAAAACGTACTGCACGCAGAATTCTAAGTGCATCTTCTGTAAAACGTTCTGTTGCACTACGCACCGAACGAATTAAACCTACCTTAATATCTTCTTGTCCATGATAAGGGTCTATAAACCCTCTTACTGGATGATATGCAATGGCATTCATTGTAAAATCACGTCTTGATAAATCTAAAGTGATATCATCTACAAAACTCACTTCTGTTGGACGTCTAAAATCTTTATATTCACCTTCAATACGGTAAGTTGTTACCTCATAGTGTTCTTCGTTTAAAATAACCGTTACTGTTCCGTGCTTAATTCCTGTATCATAAGTTCTTCTAAATATCTTCTTAACTTCTTCTGGCTTAGCAGATGTAGTAATATCCCAATCATGAGGCAGTCTATTCATCAGAAGATCTCTAACGCATCCCCCTACAATATAGGCCTCAAATCCAGCTTGCTCTATCATCTCTATAATACATATCGCATCTTTTGGGATTTGTCTATTATATTGTGTTAACATTTTAATCCTCTTCCTAATCATACTCTAGTACAAGTATTAACATTTCTTTGCTTCATTATATCATACTCATTTTAATTTTTGTTATTTCTTTGTTATCAAATTAACAAAAATCTAAAAAGATGTAGTGATAAACTTTTGACTTACTCTTAGCTATTCGATAATGTTGGATACCTTATTATTGGCTATATAGATATAAAATAAACCGCATAGTAGTCAAGCTATCAAAACCCGGCTATTATACGGTTTATGCAAAATCTATTTATTTATCATTTTTAAGCATAAATATGTTCTTCTAAAATTTTACCTTTATCCATAGAAACAATGCGATCTGCCACACTCTTTGCAAAATCCATATCATGAGTGATAATCAGCATTGCCATACCTTCTCCACTTAAACTTTTAATAAGCTTTGCTACTTCCCCTGTTAAGGCTGGGTCAAGTGCTGAGGTAGGTTCATCAAAGCACATAAGCTGTGGTTTCATTGCTAATGCCCTCCCAATAGCAACACGTTGCTTTTGTCCACCTGATAATTCATATGGATAGCAATCTGCCTTATCTCCTAGCTCTAGAAAATCTAAAATTTCCTTTGCTTTTTTCTTTGCTTCATCTGGAGATTGTTTTAGCACCCTTGTTGGTGCTTCAATAAGATTTTCCATAACAGATTTATGTGGGAAAAGATTAAATCCTTGGAATACCAATCCAATCTGCTTACGAATCTCTTTGATTTTATCCTTTGAGGCATATGCCCCATCCTTCAATAGATATTCCCCATTGATAATAATATTTCCCTTTGAGCACTTTTCAAGATAGTTGATACTTCTAAGCAAGGTTGTTTTTCCACCGCCTGAAGCACCTACTACTACAACGATTTCACCCTTATTAATTTCTAAATCTACACCCTTTAAGACTTCTGTTTTCCCAAAGTTTTTATATAGCTTTTCAACTTTTAGCATCTGTCTTCCTCCTTACTTGTAGTAGTCATATTTCTTTTCCACATACCCTAGTACCTTCGATAATACCAGGATTAGTACTAAATAAATGACTGCTACTAGTACAAGTGGCATAAGTGTTGCATCTCTATTGGTTGCTGTTTTTCCTACCTTCAAAAGGTCATCAAATCCCACTGCATAAACAAGGGCTGTATCTTTTACTAAAGTAATAATTTCATTGGTCACTGGTGGTAAAACTCTCTTAAAGGCTTGAGGCAAGATAATTCTAAAGAAAGTATCTACTTTCGATAATCCTAATACTTCTGCGCCTTCATATTGTCCCTCATCAATTGAGCCAATTCCTGCTCTAAAAATCTCTGCAAAATAAGCACCATAATTTAATGTAAAGGCTAAAATAGCGGCTGGCATACGATCAATACGAACTCCAACAATCGGTAATCCAAAGAAGATAAATATGATTTGAAGTAAAAGAGGTGTTCCTCTCATAATTAAAATATAAACTTCCATAATCTTATTCAATATCGTTATCTTTGATAAACGACATAACGCTACCACAATCCCTAATGGCACTGATAATACAAGAGTTAAAGCAAAAACTTGAAGTGTTACTTTAAGTCCTTCCATCATCTGTGGCATCATAGTTTGTATGTATGCAAATATATCTCCTAAATTCACTAACATCCTATTTTCGCCTCCTCTAATTTAACCTTTATCTTTTGTCTTTTTTATTATCTAAACTAAAAGTATAGCTATCAATATCTCCATCTACTTTTTCTGTCGCATATTAATATCTTCTATTTTTAGCAAGTGATATCATCACCAAACCATTTTTTTGAAATCTCTGCAAGTGTACCTTCTGCTTTAAGTTCGTCATAAGCTTTATTAAAGGCTTCAACTAACGCTGTATCTCCTTTTCTCATACCTACACCATATTCTTCTTGACCAAAATCTTCATCTAAGATTTTGAATTTCTCTTGCCCTCTTTTACTGATGTAGTATTTTACAAGAATTTCATCTGCTACTACTGCTTCCACACGACCAGCTTCAAGGTCCATTAATACATCATTGTTACTTTCATATGTAACTGGCTTACCATCTTTAAAGCTTGCCATAACATCTGGCTCTGCTTCAATAGCATCAACAGCTGTTGAACCTGTTTGTGCAGCTACTGACTTACCTGCTAAATCTGCTTTTGTATTAATATCAGAGTCAGCTAATGTCACAATGATTTGTCTATTTTTAAGGTATGGTACACTAAAATCCACTTGTTCCTTTCTTTCATCAGAAATACTATATCCATTCCAGATAAAGTCAATATTTCCTGCATTAAGCTCTGCTTCTTTCATACTCCAATCAATGCTTTGGAATTCAATAGGTTTTCCTAATTTCTCACCCATTGCTTTTGCTAAATCTATATCAAATCCAACAATTTCACCTGTTTCATCTTTGAAGCCCATTGGTGCAAATGTATCATCTAACCCTACTACTAAAGTATCTTTATCTAATGTACTTTGAACTGCTTCAGATGATGTACTTGCATCTTTATTTTCATCAACTGTATTTGTATTTTCTCCTACTGCATTGGATGAAGCTGCAGACGAACCACATCCTACTAAGCCTAATCCCATAAATGTTGCTGTCCCAATTACTGTAATTTGTTTTAATACCTTAGATATTTTCATAATGAATTCCCCCATAACTAGTTTTATGATTACTTCATTACTTTAGCACGCTAAATTATTCAAGTCAATGTTAAAAATTAGGATATAGCAAAAATCCCTCTATTTACGTGCTTTTCCTTCTGAGTCATCCTATATTAAACACTAACTTGTTATACTCTATTGTTTACTATGACGATAACATAAAGCAAGCCTGCCAAATGATAAACGCAAGCCTTCAAATAAGTTTATGTATAAGATTGTTACAATATAACTTCTTAGATTTTATCATCTATACAGGCTAAACTATCCTATGCAATAAAAGAGACGTATATCTCTATACATCTCTTCAATCATTTACTCTATCTTATTTGTCTTTATTAATCTCTTCAGCACTGATTTTTTCAAGTACTAAAGTACCAAGTGTCTCTCCATTCAACTGATCTTCTAATTCAGTTACAGCTTTAAAACGAAGATATACCTCCTCTTCAATTTGAATAGTATCTCCTTCAGAGATTGTTACGCCATTTTCATATACATAGCTAAAGATATTCTCAAAGATATCATATACCTCTTGAGCTTCTTCCATCTGACCAAAGTATGCATATTCAGTTACATTAAATAAATTGTTCCCTTTAGTCACAAACCATACCCCATCATTATGAGGCATTTTGATGAAGCTTCTCCAAATCATCATAGCTGGTGTTTCTGCAAACTCTTTTGTTTCTTTATCTTCTAACATTCCTTTAATAAGGTTGGCCCCTACTACATTCCAGCTATATGGATTTGCCATACAAAGTAAGCCTTGTTCTACAAAACCATATGCTAATTTTTTGTAAGCATTGAAAATAACCATAGGATCTTTGCTTTCTCCTCTATAGAAAACAAGCATATGATATTGATGATTTCTCATTTGCTCAATCTCTTCTGGATTACCATATGCACAACCTACTGTGTAATCTACAATATTTTTTGGAAGTGGTGCTTCTAATCCAACAATCTCAAAAGCTTCATCCTCAACCATTAAACGTACAAATGTTTTTGTTTCTTTACCATCAAATCCTAAAATAGGATTAATCTCTACTTCCTTATCAGAAACTGTTTTAATCTTTCTTATTAGCTTTTCTTTATTAAAGGCAATTGCCTCTGGAAATAAAAAATATAATGCAAAGTTACTTTTATTTTCTTGATTTTTATCAACTGTATGACTCATTTTTCTCACCTTATCAGTTTTCTTTTTATGTATTCATTTAATTCTAGTTTACCTTATAATTATATATTATTCCACTATTTTGTAAATCTTTAAAGGTAAGTCATTTTTTAAGGTTTAATTCCAAACATCCATCTTGTTATTTTAAATCTCCTTAGCATTTCATAACTCAAAATACTGAGTAGGAATGTCATGATGAGAATCCCTAAATACTGCACACCAAATAAAGAGCTATTTCTCACAATAAAATAGGCAACTACAATTAATATAGTTTGATGCACTTCATAAATAGGAAAGCATGATACCTTAAAATAATTCATTACCCTATTGCTAGTATTCCAATACACCATTGTATAGCCAAGAACGGTAAGTATTGTGCTCCATGCTCTAATTTCTTTTATCAAATCACTTATAATACCTAGATGTGGTATAATATTGAATCCCTCCAACAAGTAATATACTATAGCTAACAGCATACTTATCAAATAGTATCTTCTATATTTCTTAATTGTATCTAGTATCTTCTCATTTAAGCAAAATACTGCGCCCATTAGCATTAAGAAAAGATATCTTAGTATTGGTATACCTACTAATTCAAAAATACTTACGATATTAAGTGGTAAAAAGACCATAAATAATCCAATTGGATTAACTAAACTACCAAATTGCTCTTGTCTGATATTTCTAAGCTTTAATATACCAGGTAATGCTACCAATGAAACAATGAATAACACCAATAAGAACCAGAAATGTGCTGGTGTAAATCCTCCTGTATATCCTGTTAAATCTGTTTCTTTAGTAAAGAATAACTTTAATTGCTCTATGTAATTTCCAGTATATCCATTATGATATTTTTCTGCATAATAGGTCTGAATCGGCACAGTCAAAAGTACACCACAAACACATGGAATCAATAACTTTGTTACCCGTTCTTTGATATATTGTCTATTGCTTCGCTTAGTCAAAGATAGATACGTACTCATTCCTGCAAGTAAAAATAAGATAGGCATAAACCATGGGTCTAATAGCCCTACAAAGAAGTCACACAAATCCACCTCTCTAACGTGTATATAAAAATTCTCTTCTGTAAAAATCCTGCACGTATGATATGGAAATAGTAATAAAATGCAAACAATCCTTATATTATCAATATAATTCTTTCTCATCTATTTCCTCCTATATATATTCATTCTATTAAGTAATATAATAACGCTCCAGTCTATTTTTCTTTGCATTTTATAGCCCCTTTTTAGTTTTGTTTTCTTTCCATTATCCCTCCTTCTTTCTATAAATAATACATAATGCTATTTTTATTAATATATCATAGAAATACAAATCTGGAATAAAAAAGACAGATTTTTCAACTAATTATTTTAATAATACACATTTTTTATATACTTCTTATTAAGAAAAAAGGGTATCTACCTTTATCATCACATTTGTTGTGACCATAAAGGTAGATACCCCATAACTCAATTATGTTTTTCTTAAAACGATATTAAATCACTTGTTTAAATGCCAATATGCTTAAAACACAAGTAGCAAGAATTAATGATGATACAAATACATAGCCAAATCTGCTATCCTTAGCTGCATCTGTATGAGTAGATGGTGCAACTAAATTAGATTTTCTAAGCCCTGTCACAACTGGCTTATAGATTAATAATGTTGCTCCTGCATTTAGTCCACCTTTAATTAAATTGAATGGTAAGAATCCTGGAATAAGTAATTTGGCAATAGCCTCTCTTGGATAACCCATATAAATTGGTGTTATAAGATAGTTCCACAACAACATGATACCTACCATTGATACACAACCAATACCTAAACCTAACATTGCACCTTTCATGGTATGTCTTTTCTTATAAATAAATGCCGCTGGACATGCAAACGCACAAGTTGAAATGATATTCATCACAAGTCCAATGAAACCAGTACTACTTACTGTAAAAAGCTCTACAAAAGAAACAACTGCAGAAATAGTAAAGGCTGCTAATGGCCCATAAATAAATCCACCAATCGTGATAATGATATCCTTTGGGTCATACTTTAGAAATCCTACCGCTGGTATAATGACAATTCTTCCTACTACCATAAAAAGATATGCTAATGCTGCAAGCATTGCCATCGTAATAATTTTTTTGTTTGAACTTTCTTCTTTCATTTCTTATCCCCCTAAATATAAATTAACACCTGAAAGCACTGATGTGTCTTCCAGGTGTTAAAAGTTCGGATAGGAAATGTTTCACTTATCATATGTAATCAGCATAAGGCTCCGTACATCCTTATGCTATTATTTGAAACGCCCTTATCATTTTTCAACACATCTTCTTCCGTCCAGACTATACTGTCGGTTTTGGAATTTCACCAAATCCTGAGCCTAAGCTCCTGCACCAATAAGTGCTCGCGGACTGTCACCGCCGATCGGGAATTGCACCCTGCCCTGAAGACATATCACTATTCAAATGTCTTCTTCATACTACTCCTATAAAAGAAAAGTGTCAATGGATTTATCAGAATTTTCTATTATGAATTATACCTCCAAAAATTGTAAAAAGTACACAGATTAAATTTTCCTTTATATTTATAATACTTATATATCAATTTAACTTGAAATATATGACATAATAGGAGACTTGAAATTATGAGACTTGTACCAGTCCAAAATCTAAAAGAAAATTCACAGATTGCAATCAATATCATCGATAACGAAGGACGATTTATGCTTAAAGAAGGGCAAAAAATCACTTCTCAAGGGATTCAGATTCTTAATAGACTTGGTGTATCTTATGTTTATATTAATGATGAATATTGCTTCCACCAAGGCTCAAAAAAATATTCATCTAAAATTGAAGGGATTTATGAACACATTATTACACTTAGAGAAATCGGAACTCGCATTATAAACGGAACTTCAGGAGCTACTGATGTAACAGAAGCAACCAGTGTTGCCAGTAAAATTGTTGATGAAATTCTTCTACTACCAAAGGACTTTAAAATCTCTTATGAACCAAATAAATTAATTGCTAATTCATTGATTGAACAAACGATTTATGTTGCAATGATGTCCACTGCATTAGGTATTAAAATGGAACTTCCAAAAGATCAATTAGTTAAACTTTGTTTGGCTGCTCTTTTAAAAGATGTAGCATTGCTTTCACCTAAAATTAAAATAGATAATCATGCAGCCTATAGAACTCATCCTCAAGTAGCGTATGACTACTTAAAAGCAATGTATGATTTAAATGAGGATATCTTAAAGGGTGTCTTACAACATCATGAGCTCTTTGATGGTTCTGGTTTTCCTAACCAAACAAAAGGTAGCCAAATATGTACCTTCGCTAGAATTATTAGTCTTGTAGACTGTTTCTATGAAATTAAATCAAAGCATGCTTTTCTTGATTCCACAGAAATGCTATTTGAAACACGCCTTAAGCAAATTCTACTTAAGTTCGATGCTGAAATGATTACATACTTTATTAGAAATGCAGAAGTCTTCACTTTAGACACCTTAATTCGCTTAAATAATGATGATATTGCAGTAGTCTATGAAAATAATAGTACTAATCCATTTAAGCCAGTTGTAAAAATCATTAGAAGTAATACATATGATGAAGGTGAACTTATTAATCTCCACGAAAGTCACTTAGTTATTAAACGAATCGAATATTATGTAGAAGGTTAAAATTCACTCCAACTCTTACTTTAACATTCATAATTCTATAAATAGAATTTACATAGACAAAAAAATAGAGCATAAATGCTTATTTCACATTAAGTGTTTATGCTCTATAATCTTTGATTTATATTATTATTATTTAATTAGATTACCATTTTACTCTATCCATCTACTATGCTTTTAAGTGATTAACTTCATTACCTACTAAACTGCTTGATTCACTTCAAAAAACTTACAAACACTTTCATTCCTAACCATTACAATGGCTACTAAAATTGCTATCCCATTATAAATAATGACTTCGCTTATCTGATTAGGTATCAGTGTCTGAGAAAATACATTAAGGAGACAATGATACATTACACATAACCATAGATTCTGGCTTACTTTATAAATTGCCCCCATAATAAAGCAACTTCCTAATAAACCTATTAAAAATGTGCTATGTACAAGTCCTTCAAAACCATCTACTATATAAAAATACATATAGTGCCAAATTCCCCATGCTAGAAAAGTCATTAGTGAGGCTATCTCAAAAGGGAATTTCTTTTCCAATAATGGCTGAAAGGTATATCGCCATCCTATCTCTTCTATTCCTCCAAAAATAATAGCTGTGATAAAGGCAAGAACAAAAGTATGCCAATGTACGTTAGATTGTACTTTGCCCAATATAATCTGCTTACCAAATATAACAAATAGAAATCCTAATACCAAAAGATACAACCGAATTGATGCCTTTAGACTAAAGAAATCCTTTAAGACTTGCTTATAGGATAAAATATGCCCTGATTTTTTCGAAACAATCATTCCCCATAGAGCTGATGAAGTACCACCTATTGCTATAAACAATAAATTTAGTACGTCTGGATATTGTATGTTAGCAGTCTTCAGTATAGCTACAAGGCAACAAATAAGTGCCATCTGTAGCATTGTTCCAAATAAATATATTTTTATCTCCCTTATACCCTGTTTATGTATCACTGATATCCCCCTTTATTTTTCGCAGTTCTTTTCTTTTATATGAATAAGGTTTTTCTGCGATTTTATAGATGTTTTATTAAGATTTTATAAATGTTTTATTGTCTGTACTTGTATTGTTGTATAATCAAATTATTAATTTATTAGTATTTATGTTATGCAATCACTTGAATACTACCTATTAGTATACCTACTTAAATCATATTTAAAATTACTTTAATGAGGAGATTATATCATGAAAAAAATTTCATTAAAAAGTATTCTTAGTGAAGTTCGCTTTATTATAATGACTATCCTCGTGGTACTCGTTTTCCAACATAATGTGGCATTACATGCTTCTGTTCCTTCAGCATCAATGGCTCCTACTGTAGAGGTAGGTAATCATCTATTTGTAAATTGCTTAACCTATAAGTTTAATGACCCAGAACATGGTGATATTATTACCTTTTATCATCAGAAGCAGGGTAAACTTCTCCCTACTAAATATCTCAAACGTGTTATTGCCTGTCCTAATGATACGATTGATATTAGAGATAATGTGATTTACATTAATGATATTGCTTTAGATGAAAGTGAATATTTATCTAGTGACGTAAATACCTATACCTATTTCTTTGATTTTCCTTATACTCTTCCTGATGATGAATACTTCGTTTTAGGGGATAATAGAGAATATAGTGAAGATAGTAGATTTTGGGGAACAGTAAACAGAAAAGATATTCTCGGCAAAGCAGAGTATGTTATTTTGCCTTTAAACGACATTCACAAATTAAAATAAATTTTTCTCTCAAAAATAATAGGTACACTTTATCTGAAGTGTACCTATTATTTTTTATGTAATTCTTACTATACTTTTTAATATTTTTTCTACTGCTCTTTTACTTATTTAATATCATTCCAATTACAATAGTTTTATTTCTGTATATCTACTACCTTAGCCATATAGTATTCATCTATATAGTTACCCTCTACATACATCGCGTGTTTTTTTATCCCCTCTATTTCAAATCCATTTTTTCTATATAGTGCAATAGCAGTAGTATTGTGGCACATGACGGTAAGTTCTAATCTTGTAATTTGGTTCTTCTGTGTCCATTCATCCAACACTTTAAATAACGCACTGCCAATGCCTAATCCTCTATATCCTACCAAAATTCCTACAACAATATAGACTGTATGCTGGATTCTTCTATACATTCCTCGCTCAGCGCTTAGGAAGCCTACTATTTTTCCATGTTTCTCTGCTACTAACATAAGAGAGTTTTCTTCACTTAAACTTTTAATCTTATTTTCTATAAAAGAGACATCTCTTGGCCTTTCATCCTCTTCAAACATCATGTTTTTAGTCTGTTGATCTAGCTGACATTGCATTTCCAAAAGTGCTTTTGCATCGCCTATCTCCACTTCTCTTATGTGCAACTTTATCCCTCCTCATCAATATAAATCTCTCATTTTTCCTATGTCATATCTATTCCTACTATATATCCACTCCACTATTTACTAGTGCTACATCCAATAAAACTATTTTTTATAGCTGTTCGTATCCACTTTAATATTGATGTATAATCATATCCCAACTTACTTATTACACATACATTTATTTTATATATCTAGTAATAACAAATGATTGGTACACTTTTATCAATACTATTAAAAATAGCCTGTGCCATACTATATGGTGCATTTACACAACCATGTGACCCATTAGTCTTATAGATTGAACCACCAAAGCTACCTCTCCATGTAGCATCATGAATACCAATACCACCATTAAAAGGCATCCAAAAACTTACTGGTGTAGAGTATCCTGGTCCAGTAAGTGTTGCGTTTCTTTGTTTGTAAGTTAATTTATAGACCCCTTGTGGCGTACTATATCCACGTCTTTGATCTCCTGTTACAACTCCACCTGATGTAATGAGCTTTCCATCTTTGTAGTACCATAAATACTGTGATGATAAATTAATTTCTACATAACTATCACCAATTTCATTTTCTCTATAAACATCAGATGTATCTGTTGCCATTGGTTCTCTATGGATACCTTCACCTGTTTTGATTGCTTCTATAATGGCTTTTGTTTCTTCTGTTACACTAAGTTTCCAGCCAAAATCTCCACCACTAACCGTTGCCATGTTACCATTTGAACTCTTAAATGTTCTTGTACTTCCTAATGTACTATACTTACTATCCAACTCTCCAACATAAGCTCTTACAGATTCCTCATTTATCTGTACTTCACCTGTTTCATCTAGTGCTAACCATGTACTAATCTGTTCTGATGTTACTTTTTCTTGTTTACTTCCAAATAAATATGTAATGTCTGTTTGTATGTATTGATTCATCAAATCCTTGGCTGCTATAAATTCTTCGGATTCTGCTCTAAACTTTGGCTCTTCATAGCAATGTTCTTCTTCTAAACTAAACACTCTTTTCCCATTATTTAGTGCTTCCACTATCCTCTCTTTCATAGCCTGTCTATTGAGTTTATTTCCCTCTACTTCTGGTATAATCTCATATTCTGTGCCATTAAAAACGATTTGTGCATCTTCAGGTTCAATAATCTTTGTTTCTTTGAAATAATCTAATTGATCAATTGCTTCATCTAATAATTCCTCATTAAATGTTGCACTTTCTGTTACTCTTAATCGGTGTCCTGTTACTAATGTAATTGGCCACGCAAACATATTTTGCTCTTCTTTTAGCGCCTCTAAATCTTCCTCAATAGAATAACTTAGTTCAAAGTCTTTTCCATATAACTTTTGTTTATTGACCCCTTTACCATATAAACTTAGCTCAAAATTCTCTCCCTTTTGGTCTACAATCATTTGAGCGACTTCTATAGATTTTCCTCCTATATTTAAGTCTCCCAATGTCGTCCCGAAGTGAAAGCTATCTTTAAAAAATATAGTTGCACCAGCATATATAGAAATGCACGGTATTGCTATTGCTGCCGTAATACTCCCTATCATACCTTTATTCATGTAAATGCTCCCCTCATTTTTGTGGCCCTTTATATAAATACTTCAAATTAAATAGGGAATCTTTGTTTTCCAAGCTCTCTTTACTCTGAAATATTTTCTAATATCTTTTGTCCAAAATCTATTTACGCTCATACTCCCAATAATAAATTTTTAAATCTATTTTCCTGTTTATTCATTATGATACCAGTCTAATCTACATTCACTAACTCTATCTTACCCCTGTAATATCCTTAATAACTTCACCGGCAATAATTAATCCTGCTACTGAAGGTACAAAAGCTGTACTTCCTGGTGTCTGTCTTTTCTTAGGCATTACGTGTTCTTCATCTACCTGAGTTCTTACCTCAGATTTTCCTAATTCAATTGGTTTTCTTGCTACTTCTGTAGAGTAAACAACCTTTAACTTTTTCACGCCTCTTGCTTTTAATTCTTTTCTCATAACCTTAGCTAGAGGACATACAGATGTTTTATAAATATCTGTTACAACAAATTTAGTTGGATCGATTTTATTTCCTGCACCCATTGAACTCATAATTGGCACACCTGCTTCTTGTGCTCTTACAATAATATCAATCTTAGCTGTAATCGTATCGATTGCATCTACGATATAATCATATTTTGTAAAATCAAATTCACCTGCTGTCTCAGGTAAATAGAAGCACTTATAGATATTTACCTCTGCATTAGGATTGATATCTAAAATACGTTCTTTCATCACATCTACTTTATAGCGATCTACTGTGCTGTGTGTAGCAATGATTTGTCTATTAATATTTGATAAACATACTGTATCATTATCGATTAAATCAAATTTACCAACACCACTTCTAGCAAGGGCCTCTACTACGAATCCGCCTACTCCACCTACTCCAAAAACAGCTACATATGAGCGTTGTAATTTCTCTATTGCTTCACTTCCAAAAACTAATTCTGTTCTAATAAATTGCTCTGACATTCTATCCTCCATTGCTTATTGTTACGCTATATCTGTACTACAATATGTCTATATTATTATATACTTATGCTACAATCTGATTGTAATATTTTATTTCTTTATTCTACAATCATTAACCTTATTCATCATAACATTATTTTTCTAGATTATAAATGTTTTATCATTGCTAGAAGTTTATCCATTCTAAATATGGATTATTACTTATCGAATACCTCTTTTTACGTTATAACAAAAACTTCTTATCCTATTTATAGTTTAAGAATAATCCCCAGTTTGTATTTAATTTATTTTAGATATCCACAATATCCCCAGTTTTTTACACATTTAATTTTTTTATCCAATTTATTAACATTGTCTTATGACATATTCAAAAGATTGTCTTGCATAAAGTAATATTACCAAAGGCAAAGGAGGCTCGTTAATGTACGAAACCCGTGATTTGAAACTGATGCAGGATATGCTTTATCAATATGAATATCTTGTACAGCGTCCCTATCTTCATGAATTATTTTGCCTACCTATGTGTCCGCCTCCTAGTTGCTATGAACCCATACAGCTTCTAAAACTTGAAAATATATCTGAGACATCTAGTTTTTCAAGATTTGCTTATATTTTAAATGCCTTAGCAGGCCTAGGAAAAACCATCGCTTTTATTATTAGTTCTAATTGTGGTCAACAATCTTTTTATATTGGGATAAAGGATCAATGTAACTTTGCACTTTCTCTATTGCAAAATGGAATTCTTCAAACCTTTACTAATAGTCGTTTTTGTTGTATAGAAAATCCCTCTACATTCCTAGACGATTTATTAAATCCTAATAAGTACTCTAATCTTGCTTCCAGTCTCGTAACCCTTAATGAATCTTATGATTCTATCTTTCTGAGTGATTTTACTCAATTAGTAGGAACTCACTCTGACTATGTCGCCTTCTTTCTAGCTGAACCAATCAATCGGTCAGATATTTACGATACTCGTAAGGAATTATATGAGATTTATGACGTGCTCTCATATTTTTCTCAAAGTAATTACACTTATTATAAATCTGAATCTCGTACAACTGCTCATGCTAACGCAACCAGTTCAACTAATACTTCAGGCCAATCTGTAACAAATACCTGTGGTCAAAATAATACTGAATCCCATAGTGGTTATGTTAACATCTCTGCCTCTACACCACTATCTTTATTGCACCGTTCATCTCATTCTTCTGTATCTACAACTCAAAATTCTAACGGTGTCGTTACAACTTCAACAACTACCACCACGCCTACTCCAACACCACAAAACACATCTTCTTCAACTCCAAAAAATATCAATGCCACTGTGGTTATTAATAAAGGAACTAGTTCTTCTTGCGGCACCAATCATTCAGAAGCTAACGCTCAAAATTGTAGCGAAGCCAAAGGTAATACCTCTACTCGTACCAATACTTCAAACAATACCTTCTATCAAGCTCTTAGTTTTTCACGCCCTAATAAATGCTTACAAGAAGCTGTTACATTTCTTAATACAGCAATCGCCCGTTATAATACCTTGTCTAGCAATACAACCTTTCATTTCAGCACTTACTTCTTTTCTCCATGTGATGAAGTTAGCTTACGTGCTGCTTACTCCTATGTAGGTTTGGCACAAAGTAGCTATAGCTTATCTCCTAATGTCGTCAATTGTATGGCCTCTAATCATCCCGATTATGCCAATTTATATAAATATCTTCGCTCTTTTACACATCCAGATTTTCTACTACCACACACTAATCTACCTACACATCTTGCCACGCCCCTCATAACTAAAGAACTAATCAATAGCTTTTATTTACCAATAACGTAGTTATTTAATATGGTCATTTCTTACTCCCCCTTAATTAATATAAAGTTTTACTTTACCTTGAATGTATGCTTTTTCTTTAGACATTCAAGGTTTTTTTATGATATTATCGCCTTTATTCACAATCATTTTTCATTATGTTATACTAACAAAAAATAGTAATTTATACTCTATACAAAGGAGGTTTTCTTATGGCAGTTGTTTCTTATAAGTGTCCAAATTGTGGTGGTGAATTGATATTCAATCCAGAATTACAACAACTAACATGTGAATATTGCTTTAGTTCTTTTAATGAGGAAGAAATTGAAGCACTTACAAAAGAGCATACTTACGATACACCAGGAAAAGAAATCATTGAGGATGATAGCGAATCTGCCTATTATAATGTTACTGGTTCTGCTAATCTCTACACTTGTCCAAGCTGTGGTGCTCAGGTTGTAACCGATTCTACCACTTCTGCAACTAATTGTTACTATTGCCACAAACCTATTTCCTTTACCAAACAACTTTCAGATGAATTCAGACCAACTAAAGTGATTCCATTCCAAAAAAGCAGAGAACAAGCAATTGAAGGCTTTTTAAAATGGTGTAAACATAAAAAATTCTTACCAAATGACTTCTCTTCTCCTAGCCAATTAGAAAATATTGCTGGTTTATATGTTCCTTACTGGCTTATAGACTGTGATACTAATGGCTATATGCGAGCTACTGGGAAAAAAATTAAGACTTGGCGTCAAGGTGACTATCGCTATACCAAGACAGATATTTTCACTGTCTCACGTGCTGCAACTATGTCTTTTTCATATTTACCACATGATGCCTCTAGCAAAGCAAATGACAAAGTCATGGAAAGCATTGCCCCTTTTAACTATGATGATTTAAGGGATTTCTCTTACTCGTACTTATCCGGCTTTATGGCTGAGAAATATGATGTTCCTAAAGAAGATGTTTATCCTATCGTAAAGGAACGCGTCAAGCAGGCTGTGGAACAAGAACTTCGTTCTTCTATCATAGGCTATAACTCTACCTCCATTGCAAGCAGTAATGTTCAAATCAATCGTACACATTTTCACTATACCCTTATGCCTGTATGGATGTTAACTTATCAATATAAAGGTAAAACTTATATGTTTGCAATGAATGGTCAGACAAGCAAAACCTTTGGTAGCTTGCCAGTTGCCGAAGAAAAGCTCAATATCTTATTCGTTATTGTCTTCATTATTGCTTTTGCACTCATATTATTTGTTTTACTTTATATGGGAGGAATTACACTATGAAAATGAATTTATTACACTCTAATCATATAGATACTTTTAAACCATTACGTTTCATTCTTTCTTTTATACTGTTTATATCCATCTGCTTTGCTAGTATACCAATCTTTGCTGCTGCAGATACAAAGGTTTATGACTATGCCAATTTACTTACTATAGAAGAAATAGATATCTTAGAAGCCTCTGCTAACAAACTTGCTGAGACTTACCAAATGGATATTGGAATTGTCACTATCAATGATGCTGAAGGTAAGTCTTCTATGGCATATGCAGATGATTTTTATGATTATAATGGTTATGGCTATGGTTCCAATCACGATGGTCTTCTTTTCTTAATTGATATGGATAATCGTGAAATTTATATTTCTACCTGTGGCCTGGGTATCGAGTATTTTACAGACTCACGTATTGATAAAATGTTAGATAAGCTTATTAATTACATGGCTGATGGTGATTATTATGGCGTTTGTACTGACTTCTTAACATTAACTGAGTCTTATATTCAAAAAGGGATCCCAGGTAAGCATACTCCCTTCACTGCTTCAACTGGTGAACCACTTAATTCAAGAAGTATTACACTCAGTATTATTGTCGCCTTATTAGGTGCCGGACTTATTGCTTTTATTGTGCGTTTCTTTGTAAAACGAAGCTACACACATCCACATTACAACACCCCAGTAACCAAACCAGACACTGCAAGCGTACAGTATACTCAGCGTGAAGACCATTTTGTTAATTCACATACTACACGAGTAAAAATTGAAACACATACTAATTCTAGTGGTGGTTCTTCTACACACACCTCAAGTAGCGGAAGATCTCATGGTGGCGGTGGTCGCGGTTTCTAGACCCGCCATCTTTTTCTCACCTATTTTTTCCTATCTTCTCATGATTTTCTAATCTTTCTCTTATAGCTTTCTCATTCTAGTTTTCTATACTAATACCATCAAATAAGAAATGACTTACAACACATCAGCTAAAATAAATCAAATAGAATTTAAATAAAAGGGAGAGATTTTATATGTCAAATATCAGTTTAGAACAAATCGATTTAATTATGCAAAGAGCAAACGTTTCTTATAGTGAAGCCAAAGAAGCACTTGAACAATGTAATGGTGATACTGTAGAAGCACTTCTTTTCTTAGAAAAAGCAAACAAAATCAAATCATCTACTACAACTAATAAACATAATGCAAACTGTGAAGGTTTCAAATCATTTATTAAAAAACTTCATGCAACCAACTTTAAACTTTCTAAAAACGGTCGTACTTATCTAGATTTACCATTATCTATCACGCTTATTGGTGCACTCATCTGCTGTCCATTCTCTATATTGGCACTTGTACTCGTCTTTGCATGTGGTATGAAAATGGATATCTCTGGTAACACGGATATTGCAGAAAAAATAAATGCTACTATTGTTGATTTAAAAAAATAATCACATATCATTTCTATAACTTTTATCCTTCCTAAGTTTACAGAATGGCATTTCCTTTAAGTATGAATAATCCATATTTCCCACAACAATACTACTGTTAAAAAGAATATTATCCCCCTAAATACTACTCTTTTTCCTTGCCAACTTAATATCTCTATGCTAAAATTTTCTTAATAGTCAAGAGGGAGTAATCGGCACAACCTAGAAGTGTAGTAATATCGACATATTGGTGAATACATGCACCCGGTATTACTTTAAATGGTGAGACTCAAGGACAGTATTTATGCTGCCCTTGAGTCTCTTTTTATTTGTATTGAAGAGGAGACAAATTATATGGGAATTATTGAATTATTTGTACTTGCTGTAGGTCTTTCTATGGATGCTTTTGCCGTATCTATTTGTAAAGGCCTATCGCTTAGAAAAATCAGTTGGAAACACATGTGTATTGCGGGCGCATGGTTTGGTGGTTTCCAAGCATTGATGCCACTTATTGGATACTATTTAGGTAATCTCTTTGCTGGCACTATTACCAAATATGCCCATTGGGTTGCTTTTATCTTATTACTCTATCTTGGAATTAAAATGATTCAAGAATCCTTTGGTGGTGATGAAGAAGAAAATGATATCGATCACTCTATGTCTATCAAATCTATGTTTTTACTTGCTGTGGCAACAAGTATTGATGCCCTCGCAGTAGGTGTAACTTTTGCATTTCTTAGAGTGTCTATCATTCCAGCTGTTTCATTTATTGGGGTTATCACTTTTATCTGTTCAGCTATTGGTGTCAAAATCGGAAGTGCCTTTGGAATTAAATATAAATCTAAAGCAGAACTTCTAGGTGGCATTATCCTCATTGGTATTGGTGCCAAGATTTTACTGGATGGATTAGGTATACTATAAAACTTTCCCCTCTTGAACTGACAATAAGAAACAATTCACTTAACTAAAATAGGCTATCACACTCTGTTATTTGTGTGACAGCCTATTTATTTTATCAGATTTTCACCCTACTAAATTCAGTTATACTAGCTACTTATCTACATAAAATCATTTACTCTTTATTTCTCTAAATAAATACCAACTGAATTTATTTCATATTAAGGATGCTTAGAGTTACTAAGCATTTCTTTTTTATACCTATATTATAACGGTATTTGTAAAAAATAACCCCTACATTATTGCCCATTTCTCTGGCATACTCATTAGTTCTTGTAATTGTTCCAAATACTCACTGACTTGATACCCATCTACCACAGCATGTGATACCGTTATAGAAAATGGCATAAGCACCCTTCCATCTACCTGCTTAAAGTTTCCTGCTTGTAGCACTGGATAAAACTGCGTTGGTGCTGCATAAGGTACTGGTGAATAACTATTAAACGAAGTCCATGGTAGTACACCAACCATACAAGTATTTTCTGGTGGCATTTGTGGCTTTGCCACAATTCCATGAACATCCTTGTACTTTTCCTCTTCTTCCACATACTGATTATAAAATGCTTTAAAGGATTCCTCATAATCTATCCACATAATACTTGTTGTTTGGTCATCCTCATGAAAATTAGCATAAGAAGGAATGAGATAATTATAATAACCTATTTTTCCATCTTTATAGGCTATTCTAAAATACTCTCGTTCATTAATTAGCTTCATAACAAGATAACGATATCCTATGGCAAATTTATACCCTTTTTCCTTAAAATATGCTTGCATCCTGGTTACATCCAAATCTACACAAATATTAAAGCCAGCAGGTATTACTGTTGTGTAAAGCTGAAAATACGGTCCCCTCTTCCATTCATTTAGATTAATTTCCTTAAACTCTAGTTTCATTTTTCTCACCCTCTCTATACCGTTAGTATATTGATTGATGAGCTTATAAGCTATCCACGAACCGTAGAGTTTATATGTATAATTTCATTACTCTCTCTTCTATAGTCTATATTAACTAAAAAGAGCAATAGCATTAAGGATGTCTCCTCAAGCTATTGCTCTTTCTTCAGATGATTGTTTTCCAGATTCTCTCTTATATAAATATATCCATACTATGAATATACTGCTCGTATCAATATATTCCTTCTTACAAATATATTTATTTTATAGACACTATTACTCTAATTCAGCTTTACCTGTGTAAAGTTGGAAGTAGCGTCCTTTTTGTTCAAGTAATTCTTCATGGTTACCTCTTTCAATGATTTCACCTTGTTCCATAACCATGATTGCATCAGCGTTACGAATAGTAGATAAACGGTGAGCAATAACAAATGTTGTTCTACCTTCCATTAATTTATCCATACCTGCTGCAATAAGTTTTTCTGTTCTTGTATCAATTGAGCTTGTTGCCTCATCCATAATTAATACTGGTGGGTTAGCAACTGCTGCTCTTGCGATTGCAAGAAGCTGTCTTTGACCTTGAGATAAGCCTTCACCATCTCCAGTAAGCACAGTGTCATAACCATGTGGTAAGTGTTTAATGAATGTATCTGCATTCGCAAGTTTAGCTGCTGCGATTACTTCTTCATCTGTTGCATCTAATTTACCATAACGGATATTATCTGCAATTGTACCTGTGAAGAGGTGTGTATCTTGAAGTACGATACCAATTGATTTTCTAAGCTCATCTTTTTTGATGTCTGTAATATTGATACCATCATAAGTGATTGTACCTGAGTTAATTTCATAGAAACGGTTAATTAAGTTTGTAATCGTCGTTTTACCTGCACCTGTTGTTCCTACGAAAGCAATTTTTTGTCCTGGTTTAGCAAATAAAGAAATACCTTTTAAGATTGTCTTTTCTTCGTTATAACCAAATACAACATTCTCAAATCTTACATCACCACGAAGTTCTGTAAGCTTACCTTCATTTTTCCAAGCCCAGTGACCTGTGTAATGATTTGTTTCTGTAAGTGTGCCATCTTCTTTGACTTCTGCTTGTGTTAAAGTTACATGACCTTTATCTACTTCTGGCTCTTCATCTAATACTTTAAAGATACGTTCAGCTCCTGCTAAAGCAGCCATAACAACGTTTGCTTGTTGTGAAATTTGTGTTACTGGTTGTGATACTTGACGTACATATTGAAGGAACGCAAGTAACGAACCAACACTTAATGCACCACTAATTGCAAAAAGACCACCCACACAGCAGTTGATTGCATAGTTAATATGAGTTAAGTTCCCCATAAGAGGCATCATAGAACCAGCATATCTTTGTGCATTTGTTGAAGCTTCTCTTAA
>JAGAVZ010000040.1 GCA_017941635.1 Cellulosilyticum sp. | reverse complement strand
TATTATAAAAATAAAAATAAATATTGAAATTTTAAATAATGTAAGTTAAAATAGTATTTGTTCAAGGCCCATTGGTCAAGCGGTCAAGACGTCACCCTCTCACGGTGAAATCATGGGTTCGATTCCCGTATGGGTCATGCTTAGAATGACAAGGAGTCCAGTACTTAGGTGTTGGGCTTTTTGTATGTGTAGAAAGTAATAAAGGGATTAGATTTAACGAAGGGCGTATTAAACAGCTTATAGGAGAATATAAATTAGATACGTTTTTTAGGATAGAAAGAAATAATTGAGGGTGTTTTCCTAGTAAAGAACGAATATGATCATGATGGGATGTTCAATGAGTATTAAAATTTACAAAAAGACGAGAAGTATGATGGTTTTCAATTGCCAACTAATATTCCATTAGGAAAGACTCTAGGGTATTTTGATAAGAAGATTTTTATTTTAAAAGAAGGGTAATCTATGATGTGATACTATAGGTTACCTTTTTTGTGTGTGCCCAGAATGGATCATCAGAATAATATTGGATAGGGATTAGCATAATAAGTGAGAAATATTTTTTATTTGGAGGGAACAAATTGAGTAAAGAAAAAGGATTTGCAAGTTTTAGACCAGATCAAGCAAAAGCAGAAATTAAGGAGGATAAAAAGAATAAGCCTCAAAATGGTTGTGGTTGTAAAGGAAAATAATAGATTATTGATAAATCGTGTTTTGGTTACAACCTAAAATAATAAAAGAGGTAGGCATTGTATCCTTTGATACTATATACTTACTTCTTTTTTTGAGCTTTACCTTCTCTGGAAAAATGTACATAGATGCATAACATACTGTTAAAGTCATTCGTAGAGCTTTTAACCATACCTTTAACTACTAAATGGAAGATTGTGGGGAATTATACTTAAGTTTGTTGACAAGTCAACAAGTTTGAGTATAATAGTGGTTAGATAAACTTCTTAGTGTAACCTCATATATATGAGGGCAAGTAAAATAAAAAATTTATAATATGACATAGAGATTTTAACGTTATTATAGGAGGATGAATTGTGAGTAAGAAATTTAAAATTTTGGGATTAAGCATAGCAGCAACAGCATTAGCGCTGAGCATTGGTATAGGAAGTCTATTCTTTGGAGAAATTCGTACATTAATGTCTTTTAAGGAGCTTAATGACCAACCATTTTACGAAATGACTTATCATGCAGATTATGGTTTGGATGAATTTTTAGAAAGCGGAGCAGCAACAGATGATGAGTTAGTGGATTTTATAACGAAAAAAATTTTAAAAGGTGTTTCTTTTGAAGTGAATCCAGATGGTGCATGTAGTACATTTATTGCAACGACACCTGAAGAGGATGATCTTTTTGCAAGAAACTTTGATTATGTACCATCTATAGGGTTAATTGTACGTACAACACCTAAAAATGGTTATGAATCAATTTCAGTCGTTAATCTGAACCATTTAGGATTAAGTGTTGAAAATATGCCAACTAAAAATCTATTAAATCGTGTCATTACATTAGCAGCACCATATGCACCATTAGATGGTATGAATGAAAAAGGACTTGCTATTGGTGTACTTGTTATTAAAGATGGTATTGTGCATCAAGATACAGGAAAAATACCTATTACAACAACTTCAGCGATTCGTATGATATTAGATAAGGCAGCTACAGTAGATGAGGCGATTGTATTACTTAAGCAGTATGATATGCATTCAAGCGGTGAGACAGGCTATCATTTCCAAATTGCAGATGCCAATGGAGATACAGCAATTGTTGAGTATATTAATGATGAAATGCATGTCCTAACTAAAGAAGAAGGACATACAGCAGCAACTAACTTTGTTTTATATAATGATTTAAATTTAGGCTACGGACAAGATCGTTATGAGAAAATCAAACAAGCACAAGAAGCTACAAATGGTGTGATGACTGAAGAAGAAGCATTAAATCTTTTATTAGATGTACCTGCTCAAGGTGTAAGAGAAGTAGAGGGTTCAAGTGAAGGGATTCCATCAGATACACAGTGGTCATGTGTTTATAATCTAGATGATTTAACATTACAAATTTGTACAGATAGAGATGAAAGTAGAATCTATAACTATTCATTAAAATAAACAATAGATAAAGATAAAAATTCAAGAAGATTAAAAGCATACGCCACATAATTGTTGTGAATGCAAAAGAAAAACTGAATCATTCAAGTAAAAATGGATAGGCTCCTCTTGTGGAAAATCATTTCAATTATAAATGGTTACCATCAAGAGGAGTATTTTTGTTCGATTTTTTAGCTATTCTTTAGGAAAAACTATTTATTCGCATTATCTAAAAGTTGTTATAGTTTATAAATATGGTAATTAATAAGAGGGGAGGAACGTAGAAGTAAGAAGTGCTTAGTCAGTAACGTCTATTTTAGGATTATTTATGTCAAGAAATAAATTAGAAGAGTTTAAAGAAGGGTCTTACCTAACAGATATTGCTGTGAAGATGGCTCGAATTGAAACGGGGATGGCTGCACGTTATTTACGAGATATGTATATTCAAAATGATCCAAGTACATATGAGCACTATGTTGCTTTAATAGAAGAAAATTTAAATAGTCTTCATAAAGGAGTGGATTTTTTAAAGGCTACATCAGTTGAGAATAAAGAACAGATAGAACAGTTAAAAGTAGTAGTTGGTGAGTGGGAAAATGTTGCAACACAAGCTTTAAATCTTATTTTAGAAGGTAAAGATGCACTTTCTTATGAATTAATTATTGAAGAGTGTCCAAGATTATTAAATCAAGTAGATAGTATTGCAGCTGAAATAGATGAAGCAATTGCGATAGAGCAAGAAGATATTTTAAATAGTAGTGTAAAAATAACTCAACTCATTATAATTATTGTATCTTCGCTTTTAGTTATTTCAATTATTCTAAGTATAATTATTAGTCGAAGAATTACACAGAGTATTGTAAATCCTTTAGAGGAGTTAGAAGAAGCGGCTTTACAAATGTCTAAGGGTAATATTCAAGTAGAAATTAAATATGATGGTGATGATGCAGTAGGTAAACTTGCAGAAAGTATGAGAAACTGTATGATTACATTAAATACATATATTTCATAAGCAAAAAGCAGAGAGTAAGTATAATATTTCATATTTATTAGCATAATAAGTGAGAAATATTTTTACTTGGAGGTAGAAAGTTGAGCAAAGAAAAAGGATTTGCAAGTTTTAGACCAGATCAAGCAAAAGCAGAAATTAAGGAGGATAAAAAGAATAAACCTCAAAATGGTTGTGGATGTAAAAAGAAAAATAAGTAGCTTCGGCTTATTATAAGTAAAAGTCATATGGTAAAGAGCATATGACTTTTTTTGTACATCCAGCATGGGTGCAATCTAACGAGTGAAAGTCCCGAGTGTGGGTTAGTAGTGCTAAGTACATAACTAAGGGCAAGGGTGTCCATCATGAGGTAGAATCTGAAGGTAAACTTCTGGTCTGACGTACAGAAATCACATTAGACATATATGAATTGGGTAAGATTGCACAACAAATCGAAGCTAAAAACTGCTTGGAAATACATAGTGTATATGTGGCAGATAGATGGAATTAACTAGAGTGTTAAAAATATACTAACAATCTTAAAAATCTACGATAGGCTTTGGTGAAAGTAACAGATATAATAAAAACATGAAAACGACGTAAACCAATTTTATTGGTTATTATGAATAGGAGGATTTATTATGAACAAAAAGATATTAGTAACAATGTTAGGCGGCGCAATGGCAATGTCACTTACAGGTTGTGGTAATTTAAAATCACCAACAGAAACAACATCGAAAGATACTCAAAACAAGACAGAAGCAGCAAGTACAAATGATGGTGGTTCATCAGCGGTTACACCAGAAATTACATTGGTTTATGCAGAGGTTAACCCATTAGATACAATCGTTGGTCAAACAGGTACTGCTTTTAAAGAAAAAGTTGAAGAACTTTCAGGTGGAAAAATCAAAATTGATATTCAAGCAAGTGGTGTTCTTGGAGCAGAAAATGATGTCCTTGATACAATGCTTGGTGGTGGTGGTACCATCGACATGGCACGTATTTCTGCTTTTGCACTTACAAGCTACGGTGGGGAAAAATCTAAATTACTCTCTATCCCATACACATTTGGAGGCCGTGACCATTTCTGGAATTTTGCAACATCAGATTTAGCACCAGAATTCCTTCTTGAGCCACATGAAAATGGTAGTGGTGTAAGAGGTTTATTCTATGGTGAAGAAGGTTTCCGTCACTTCTTTACAACAAAAGAAGTGAACACAGTAGAAGATTTAAAAGGTATGAAACTTCGTGTGTCTAATGACCCTATTATGAATGGTATGGTTGAAGGATTTGGAGCATCTCCAACAGTAGTATCTTTTGGTGAACTTTACTCAGCGTTACAAACAGGTGTAGTAGATGGGGCAGAGCAACCAATTGCGAACTATAAATCTAATGCTTTCCAAGAAGTAGCACCAAACTTAATTTTAGATGGTCATACACTTGGTGCAGTTCAAGTTATTATCACAGATGAAGCTTGGGATAAACTTACAACAGAGCAACAAGATATTCTTATAGAAGCAAGTGAATATGCATCTAACTTCAATAGACAAATTTCTGAAGAAGCTGAGAATAAAGTATTAGAAGAGTTAAAAGCTGAAGGTGTAAATGTTGTAGAAGTAAACGATATCACACCATGGCAAGAAGGATGTAAAGACATTATTGCTTCATCTACAGCAAATGAGGCTGAGCTTTATCAACAAATTTTAGATATGAAATAATACCTTGATAAGACAGTGGATAAAATTTAAAGGAGGTTGGAGAATGTCTAATCTTTTTAATACAATAGACAAGATGAAATCAGCATATGATGTGACTTACAAAGTTGTATTATTTGTGTGTAAAATACTCCTCATTGTAGATATTTTAATCACAACAATAGCGGTAGCAGGACGATACATACCATTCATTCCAGATCCAGCTTGGAGTGAAGAAATTGTTTTAACTTGTATGGTGTATATGGCAGTGCTTTCTGCTGCTTTAGCCATCAGAAGAAATGCACATATTCGTATGACAGCATTTGACCGTTACTTACCTAAAAAGCTAATAGTTATTTTAGATATTGTAGCAGATATAGCTGTTCTTGTACTAGCAATCGTGATGATTGTAGTAGGATGGCAATATGCTGTACAAATTGGGGCAAAAGGTTCTTATGTAAGTATGCCAGGTGTTTCAAGATTTTGGATGTACTTCCCAGTGCCACTTGCAGGGATTGCTATGTTTATCTTTGAAATTGAAGCGATTTATAATCATACAAAAGCATTATTTGGAAAGGGGGGAAAATAATCATGAGCCCAGAAAATATGGCAATATTAGTTTTACTTGGTAGCTTTTTTCTTATGGTATTAATTAGATTTCCTATTGCATATGCAGTAGCATTATCTTCGTTATTTTGTCTCTTATTCCAAGGGCTTCCACTTACAACTATCTGTCAACAGATGGTAAAAGGGATTAGTTCTTTCAGTTTAATGGCAGTACCATTCTTTATTACCATGGGGTGCCTTATGGGTTCAGGTGGTATTTCTGAAAAGCTGATTGCATTAGCGAATGCTTGTGTTGGTTGGATGCGTGGTGGTATGGCAATGGTTAACATTGTAGCATCTTATTTCTTTGGGGGGATTTCTGGTTCTGCATCTGCAGATACAGCATCTCTTGGAACTATCTTAATCCCTATGATGGTAGATCAAGGGTATGATGATGATTTCTCAACAGCTGTAACGATTACATCTTCTTGTGAAGGGCTTTTAGTTCCTCCAAGTCATAACATGGTTATTTATGCAACAACAGCAGGTGGAATTTCAGTAGGTAGTCTTTTCCTTGCTGGTTACTTGCCAGGTGCATTATTAGCTGTTTCTCTTATGGTGGGTTCTTATATCATTTCTGTAAAAAGAAACTATCCAAAAGGTGAAAAGTTTAGCGTGAAAAACTTACTTAAACAATTAAGTGTTTCATTTTGGGCTTTGGCAGCTGTACTGATTGTAGTTGTTGGTGTAGTTGGTGGGGTATTCACTGCTACAGAATCAGCAGCGATTGCGGTTATTTATAGTTTAATCGTCAGCGTCTTTATTTATAAAGGTTTAGATTGGAAAGGGGTTTGGAAGGTGCTTGAAGGTTGTGTAGATACACTTTCTATTGTACTCATCCTAATTGCGACATCTAGTATCTTTGGTTACTGTTTAACACGTCTACATGTACCAGAGCTTGCAGCGAATGCAATTATCAATATTACAGATAATCCAATTATCTTAGCCTTATTACTTAACTTAATTCTTTTAGTATTAGGTTGTATTATGGATATGGCACCAATTATCTTAATTGCGACACCAATTCTACTTCCAATTGCCACATCTATCGGTCTTGATCCAATTCAATTTGGTATCATGATGGTATTAAACTGTGGTATTGGTTTATTAACACCACCAGTTGGAGCTGTTCTATTTATTGGTTCTGCTGTTGGTAAGGTACCGATGGAACGTGTTGTAAAAGCAACATTACCATTCTACATTTGTATGATTATTACACTTTTACTCATTACATTTATACCAGGCATTTGCTTATGGTTACCAACATTATTTGGTTAAATCACTAGAAGTGAATGAGAATTATAAGAGGAATGGAGAGTGAAAAGAGATGAAATATGAATTTAGTTATCAAACAACAGCAAGTGATTTTTGGCAGCTTTCCATGTACCAAATTTATAGTTCTATGGTAGGTGTATGTAATATTATTTTTACGGTGGCAATGTGCTTGCTCACAGCTAAGTTTTGGGTAAGTAGTCATCTGATGATAAAAGTTTTATTAGTCCTTGCATGTTTATTATTTATAGTCTTTCAACCTTTGGCAATTTACCAATGTGCTAAGAAGCGTATGGACGGACATACAACTCGTATTGATATGAGCTTTGATGCGCAAGGTATTCATGTGAAATCAAATGGTCAAAAAGCAGATATCAAATGGCATAAGGTCAAAAGAATCGATAAAAAACCCACAATGCTTATTATTTTTACTTCAGCAGCACATGGTTATATTTTAACGAACAAAGTACTAGGTGAACAAAAAGATGCCTTGTATCAAGATATCCTTGTAAAGTTAAAAAAATAAAAAATGAGATTTGTCAAAATAAAGCTATAATTACAACTAATGTAATTATAGCTTTATTTTTTGTTAGAAATAAGTTAAATATGATATAATTAATTATAAAATTAAGAAAGGGGGTGGGTGGATGGATGGGTAAAGGTCACTTAATAGAAAAACTAAAAAATTTATGGCTCTCCATAACCATTAAAAAGAAAATTTGTTTTTTTGCGAGTAGTGTGTTTATGAGTATTTTTTTATTGATCTTGTTTGGTATGTGGATGATTAATTTTTTCATCAATGATTTTCAGATTATATTAGAAAACAATACAAAAAGTAGTGCTTTTGTAGAAGCGATTGAGATAGAGAATCAATGTTTTGTAAGTTACATTAGGACACCTAGTGAAGAAAGAAAAAAAGAACTAGATAAAGCTTGTAGGAAGACGAGTGAAGCAATTGCTAATTTACCACATGATTATGCCACTTTAGGTGAAGTAGGGTATAACAAGGGCTGGAATATTAGAAATAGTTATGAAACCTATGTGCAAAAAAGAGAAGCTATCTTGAAGATGGGAGAAGATTATCCAGATTATATCAAGGAGCTTTACCAGGTTTACCAAATACAAGGTTATTTGGAAGACTATGCAAGAGGTTTTATGACCTATACATTGGAAACTAGTAACAATGCCTATAAACAAAAGGTAGCGTATTTAAAACATATGCCATGGATGATTTTAATTTTAGGACTTGTTATTTTTGTAATCATTTGGGGACTTGCAAAACTTATGAATCATGCACTTATTGTACCGATTGTGAAGCTAGTCAATGCCTCGTATAAAATTACAGAAAATAATTTTCTAGTAGAGGATGTCACGGTTCAGAGCAAAGATGAGATGGGTGAACTGGTTAAGGCATTTAATAAAATGAAGTATGAAACGAGAGAACATATTAAGGACCTAGAAGAAAAGAAACAAATGGTAGATTTATTACATAAAAGAGAGTTAGAAAAGCTAGAGATTGAAAGACGATTAGAAAATATGAATTTAGAACTGCTTAAGAGTCAGATTAATCCCCATTTTTTATTTAATACGCTAAATGTTATTGCAGGGATGGCTAACCTAGAAGATGCAAGTACCACAGAGAAAATGACAAGAGCACTGAGTGCACTATTTAGATATAATCTTAAGACACCTGAACCAGAAGTGGCGATTGCAAAGGAATTGCAGGTGGTCAAAGATTATATGTATATACAAGGGATGCGTTTTGGTAGTAGGCTCCAATTTGAAATGGACTGTAGGATCAATGCAGAGGCGATAAAAATTCCTACCTATGCTTTTCAGCCGTTGGTAGAAAATGCGGTTATTCATGGCATTTCCAAAAAGGAAGATGGAGGAAAGATCTCTATTCGTATTGTAGAGAAGTATCATGCAATTTGGATTTTTATTAGAGATACAGGTGTAGGAATGGAGAAAGAAGCACTTGAACAATTGCGATATGATTTACAAAGAGGGGCTACAGCAAAAAGAGGCATTGGTTTAGGGAATATTTATAAGAGAGTACATGCTATATATCCTGAGGGTGAGGTAGAAATCTTTAGCAGAAAAAATGTTGGAACAGTAGTTAGATTAAAAATTCCGCAAGCAGAGCAGGAGGAAAAAGGATGTACCGTATATTAGTTGCAGATGATGAAATAATAGAACAAATGGTGATTTGTAAAAAAATAAAAGCACATTTTAAGGACAAGCTGGAGATCATTCAAGCTGTCAATGGTAGAGAGGCTGTCGCCCTTTTTGAAGAAAAGCTATGTCAAATTGTATTATTAGATGTGGAAATGCCAGGTGTAAATGGGTTAGAAGCAGCAGAGAAAATAAGAGAGAAAAATAAGGACTGCGTGATTATTTTTCTTTCAGCTTATGATTATTTTACTTATGCCAAAAAAGCACTCATTGTGAAGGCAGCTAATTATTTACTCAAACCTTGCTTAGATGAAGAATTAATTGAAGTACTAGAGGAGGTTATTATAGGAATTGAAAGTAGAGATACCAAAAACGTCTTAGATAGTGGAAGGATGGAACAAATCCGTAGTAGTGAGGCACAAGAGCGTATTTTAAATTTTATTAAAACACATTACATAGAGGACCTTTCTTTGCAAGATGTGGCACAGGAAATGAACTATGCCGATGCTTATTTCTGTAAGGTTTTCAAACAATATTTTCATAAAAGTTTCACCACCTATCTCTCTGAATTTAGAGTAGAAAAAGCAAAGGAATTATTAATGGATGTGACCATTAATGTGAAAGAAATTAGTGATAAGGTAGGGTATAGGGATTCCAACTATTTTACAAAGGTGTTTAAACGTATAGAAGGGATGACACCTAGTGAATATCGTATGTGGGCATTAGAAAATAAAAGGAACTTGATGACGGAGAGGGTTGTGGAATGATAAAGTATAAGCGGTGTAAAAAGATTCGTTTAGTAGCAATATTTATCGTGAGTTTGAGTATGATGATTGGCTGTAGTAGTCAGCAAAAAGCAACGGTATCTGTACCAGAGTTTGTATTTTCCTATGCAGATAATCAATCAGTAAATTACCCAACGACTGTAGGAGCTCGTAAATTTGCTGAATTAGTGGAAGAAAGAACAAAGGGGCGCATTAAAATTTTGGTACAAGCTGAGGGGGTATTGGGCGATGAGAAGCAGGTACTCGAACAATTACAGTTTGGGGGTATTGATTTTGCAAGGATTTCTTTATCTCAGTTATCCTCTTTGATTTCTATGTATAGTATCTTGCAATTACCTTATCTCTATAGAGATACAAAGCATATGTGGCGTGTGTTAGATGGTGAAATAGGTGATTACTTTTTACAGGTAGCAGAAGGTTCGAATGTGGTGGCACTTTCTTGGTATGATGCAGGGGCTAGAAATTTTTATAATTCAGTTAGGCCGATTACAAAACTTGAAGATTTAAAAGGTTTAAAAATCCGTGTACAAGAATCTGAGTTGATGGCATCAATTTTAGAAGCACTAGGTGCAACACCTATGCAAATAGCCTATGATCAAGTTTATTCCTGCCTAGAACGTGGGGTAATTGATGGGGCAGAAAATAACTGGGCATCCTATGAATCGACAGGTCATAGCAAGGTAGCAAAATATTATACAGTAGATGAACATACACGTGTACCCGAATTACAGCTTTGTGCCAAAGCCACTTGGGAGAAACTATCACCAGAAGATCAAGTCATTATTAGCCAATGCGCCAAAGAATCTGCGTTATATGAAAGAGAACTATGGGTTGAAAAAGAAAAAGAAGCTCAGAAAAGAGTACTAGAGCAAGGTGTGCTAATTACGAAACTTGCAGAAGAAGAAAAAGAAAGATTTAAAGAAGCAGTTCAAGGCATTTATGAGCAATATGAGGGAGAAGAAATGAGAATTATCAAGAAAATTGTGGCATTAGGGGAGTGAGGATACTATTGTGATTAATATGGGTTATGTGAAATAGCATTTATCATAATAAAGCCATTATAAAAGAATAACAGCTGACATAATGAACAAGAAACTGGGCATAGGATAGTTTAGAAATAAACTTTTTATTTATAGGAGGTATGCATATGTTGAAGGTGTTGATATTTATACGCCATATGGTGACTGGCTAATGACCATGTACATAGATGATTATTATGCAACAGTAAACTATGGATATTATACAGACTATGTGTATATGGGCGCAGCAGCAGAAATTTATAATGGTCGCGTTATGGTACATCTTCGCTTTATTGCAGAGTCATTAGGATTAGAGGTTTATTATGATAGCTATTATGGTGATGTTTATCTCTATTCTTACTAAAAATATGAATCAGTTCGGATGAAGATAGATGGCAGTTGGGAATAACTGTTTTGTAGTTTTATAGGATTTAAGGTAAAATAGAACATAGTATAAATAAGCTCAGTCAATATTGGCTGAGCTTATTTATACTATAAAAAAGAATATACTTAGGAACAGATGACTTTTTGGGTTGGGACAAGTATTATTATAGATAGATGGGCTTGATCAAGTGATTATAAAGAATTATGCAAGTTAAATTTATAATATATATGGAATGAGCTATTTTATAACAATATTAGGAGGATAGGACAACATGGAATGTAGTATTAAACACTTTGAGGAACTCACAACATTGGAGCTTTATGAGATTTTACAAGTTCGTTCAGCCGTTTTTGTGGTAGAGCAAGATTGCATCTATCAAGATTTAGATGATAAGGATCAAAAGGCTTATCATGTCTATTTACATGAAAATGGAAAAATTCAAGCCTATTTACGTGTACTTGAAGCAGGTGTAAGCTTTGAAGAAGCTTCAGTTGGACGTGTTATTACAGTTCAAAGAGGAAAAGGTTTAGGAAAGCAGTTACTTTTGGAAGGTATTAAAGTGGCTAAAGAGAAATTTAATGCAGATAAAATTCGTATTGGTGCACAGAGTTATGCCAAAGGATTTTATGAGCAAGTAGGCTTTAGACAAGTTTCAGAGGAATTTTTAGAAGATGGCATTTGGCATATGGAAATGCTTTTAGAAAATCTATAGTTGGCAATAAAGTTAAGATGTACAAAGAGGACCTTTCAAAGAAGGTTAAAGGAAGAGAATATCAGTTCTTTTACAAGGGGCTTTACTATGTGGATGAGTATGAACATTAGGGAGTATAAAAGGACACAAAAATAGGGTAAGGTATGCCTACCAAGAGAGGTATATACCTTACCCTTTATTTTTATATAAGAGAAGCGATTAGCTTAGCCTTTAAAATTTTCAAGTGTGACTTTACGACGTGGTAAAGTTTTTTTGATTTTTTTCTCGATAGCAGCTAGTTCTTCTTCGTTTTTAGGTGCTACGAAGAGACAAGTATAACCGTTTTCACCAGCACGTCCTGTACGACCGATACGGTGGATGTAGCTTTCTGGTGTTTCTGGTGCATCATAATTATAAACATGTGTCACACCACTCACATCAATCCCACGAGCAGCAACGTCTGTTGCAATGAGGTATTGCACATCACCACTACGGAAGCTTTTCATCATACGTTCTCTTTTAGATTGAAGGATATCGCTGTGTAAACGAATACAGTTATAACCTTTTTCGTGCATTGAAGAATATAAATCTTCTACACGGCGTTTGGTACGGCAGAAGATAATCGCCATATAAGGGTTATCTTCATCTAAAACTTTAAGTAGGGAATCTTGTTTTCTACGGTCGGTTGTTTCCACTACTTCTTGGCGAATCGTATCTAGTGTTGGTTTTGCATTTTCAATAGAAACGCTAGCTGGTGATTTGGTATAACGATAAGCCATTTTTTTAACACCTGCATCTAATGTGGCAGAAAGGCAAAGGGTTTGGCGTTTCTTTGGAAGGGCGTTTGTAATGAGTTCTACTTCGTTTTTAAAGCCCATAAGAAGCATTTGGTCTGCTTCATCTAAGACAAATGTTTTAGTTTGACTTAAGTTGATGGTGCCACGCCCCATATGGTCAAGTAGTCGACCTGGTGTGGCAACAACAAGATGCACACCACGGTTTAATTTTTTGATTTGAGCTTCTGTATCTTGTCCACCATAGACTGGAAGGACGCCTAATCCGTAAACAGGCGCAAGTGTTTTGGCGATATCTGTAATCTGAATCGCAAGTTCTCTTGTAGGAGACAGAATAAGTGCCTGAACTTGTGTTTGTTTTGGATTGATTTTTTCAAATATAGGAAGCAAGAAGGCTAAGGTTTTACCAGTACCTGTTTGAGCTCTTGCAATAAGATCTTTACCATTTAAAATGAGTGGAATACTTTGAGCCTGAATAGGTGTTGGTTCCACAATACCCATTTTCTTAAGAGCAGTTACCATTTCAGGTTTAATACCTAGAGATTTAAAATTCATAGTTGTTGTACCTTTCGTATCTTCATAAGATTGTTTCTATCATAGCATGATTTGGGACAAAATCACAAGGTATCATAGAGAGTGGGGGACTTAAGAAAGGACAAAATTTATAAAAATAGTTTTAGATGGGTAAGCGTTGTATGAAAAGATAAGGATGATTGAAGGCTTACTGATTGGGGGCATAAAGAGAAAAAGGATGTAGAAAAAGTGACACTTGCAAAGGATACAAGTGTCATAGAAGGGGGAGAGGGATAAAACTATTGGCAATTCATTAAAATATCATTGGCAGCGGTGAAACGTGCACCAACACGGTCCCAGTCTACAAGTTCTAGGTAATTACCAATATACTGATTACGATTTTCACCATAATCAAGGTAATGAGCATGTTCCCATACATCAATAGGAAGGAGTGGAACTGTACGAAGTGGAATTGGAGTAAGCTGTTCTTCTGTCGTTACGACAATCATTCGACCATATGGATTTAAAGCAAGCCAAGCATAGCCAGTGCCTTTTACGCTCATAGCAGCTTCAGTTAGGATGAGCTTGAGATTTTCAAAGGAGCCAAATTGTTTATCAACAGCTTTTGCAAAATCACCAGAAGGTTGATTAGATCTTCCAGGCCCTATAAGTTTCCAAGTGAGGGCATGATTATAGTGACCGCCAGCGTTGTGTATGATTTGAGACTGGATATCACTTGGAAAACGATCATGAAAAAGTAATAGTTCTAATAAGGTATAAGAATAAAATTCAGGATAAAGAGCATTGTTAAGATTATCTACATAATTACGATGAAGGCTATTATGATGAATGCGAAGTGTCTCTTCACCAATATACGGTTCAAGTACGTCATAATCGTATTCTAATGGATGGAGCTGGAAAGGACCACTTGATTCAGGGTTAAGATTGACTGCTTCATCAGCAGCATATAGAGCAGCTAGAAATGCAGGAAGGAAAATATTATCTGCCTGAGCTGCATCAGTTGCACTTGGATTGCTACCAGTAGGAGTATTAGATGGCATTGTATAAGTTGTATAGTTCATACAGGTAGTAGGGTTAGAATTAGAAGAAGGATTTGCATTGGTGGTAGCAGCAGTATTGGTGTTGTTTGAAGTAGTATTCATATTTGTAGCATTTGTAGAAGTATTAGTACCTGTATATGTTTGGGTTTCAGATCGATAAGCATCATATTTATATTGGGCAGCAGCACCTTTTCTATAGCCAGAAAGTGCAGCTGTTGAAACTAATAATAAATTAATCAATGAATTTTTTTGGTTCATAGTCAAATGCCCTCTTGAAAAAATTTACATTAATATAATATTAAGGTACGCTTGTATGTGGTACAAAAAAATCTGTATACTTCTTATAAATTCCTTTTTCTAAGAAGTATACAGATTTTTATTGGATTTATTGAGTAACTAAATCAATATAGTAATCAATTGTTTTACCAGTTGTCATACGGTAGATGATGACTTGGAATTCTACTGGATGAGAGGATGTCTCTAAGTAAACGCGGTACCTTAGTTGATCAGAGCGACCCATTTGAATCGTTGTAATCGGTATTGTGTCCAAATCATCTTTAAAGTTATATAAATCACGGTAGTAAGAATATAAAGTACGCATAATGAGCATGTCAAAAGATTTATGGATATCAATGCCAAATTCTTCTTGGACTGGATTGTAGGTAGACCAAAAGGAAGAATTGGTATATTTTTTGTCTCCTATATTGAGTGCTAAGCCTTCTGAGGACATTTTGTAAGTGATTGGAAGTGTAGTAATCCCAGAGAGAACAGGTGTATCACTGCTACAATTTAATTGACGTAGGTGGACGTTGGTTTGCATTTTAGAAAGAACAGGATTTTTGCTCAGTTCAATCATAGCATCAAAGCATTGTTTTTTATAGGTACTACTCATAAAGCTAATATAACGATTATTCTTTTTGGAATCTGTTACAAGTTGACTAGTTTCTGATTCGCTAAGAAGTGTACCAAGTACTTCATTATAAGATTTATAATTTGTTGTAAAAAGCTTGTGAGAGCTTAGTGTATCCGTAGCGGTTGAGTAAGGCATAAGTGGTGTAATGCTTAAGTTATAATCAGACAGTGTATAAGGATAAGAAATAAGGTCTAATACGGTTATAGGTAAATAAGTCGTATCATCAATGGTACAAGTTGGTGTATGTAAGGTTTTAGAAATACCATTTAGTTTGATAAAACGGCTATCTTTTGTATAACGAATGAATTGATTTTGAATGGTAAGTACATATTCATCCTCTAATACTTCATAAGTACCATAAGTTAAAGCGGCTAAATCCTCACCACTTAAATAAATCGTATCATGGAGGTTCTTGGCGGTATGTAATGGTTTATAAGTAAGTTGATTGAGTTTAAGTATAGGTTGTTTATAAGATGTGTCTTCTGCATAAATAGGACTAATGAAAACTAATAAAATTAATAAGCATCCATAAAAATAATTTTTCATTATTATTGCTCCTTTCATAGAAAGGTAATGTCAAGTTTGACATTACTTTTTAAATTTAAATATCATATATATCAAGGGTTTATACTATTTTTTGCAATAAAAATAGCGATATCCCCTATT
>JAGAVZ010000039.1 GCA_017941635.1 Cellulosilyticum sp. | reverse complement strand
TGTTGTGGTGTATTTCTTTGTCTGTGGTTCTATGACTTCTTTTGTCGTTTGCCGAATATCTTTATAAACTTGTACAGCTTCTTTCTTTGCTTCTGCAGCTGTAACGACACTGGTATTCCCTCCTTTTTGGTAACTGTACTTTTCTTCTTGTCTAGCTTGTATATAACTTCTTGTATTTTGGTATGCTCTCTGTTCGCTTCCACTATCGGTATATCTTTGTGGGGTACTACTTACTTGTGAATGATAATAATATGGGTTCACGATCGCAGGTGTATTTACTTGTGATGGCTTGATGATTGTGCTACTTGGTTTAGGTACTTTACTACCTCTACCACTACCACTATCTGTCATTTGATAGTTTACATTTAAGTAATGTCCACTTGGATCAATATATTTCTTTGGATTACTTCTACCATATAAATATCGATTACGACTACTTGGGTCATTCAGATTTCCTCGATAGCTATCCTCACTGATAAAGCTATAATCGCTAGGATCATAATACCGAGCCCTTAAATGAATCAGTTCACTGCTTTCGTGGTATTCCCCGTTATAGCCTATGGCTTCATCCTGATAATTATATATGTCATAGACATTCTCCCTTCTTCCATAATCGGTATATTCATACTCTGCCTTAATACTTCCGTTATGGTTTAATGTCATCAATATACTGCTCGCATAATCCTCAATGTATTCACTCTTATCCGATGAGATTCTTCCATTCCCAAAAACGTAATTATTACTTCTTTCTCCTTGTATCTCACTTAATACTTGTTCATGCGTATACGTATAATCATTCACATATACAATCTCTGCGACATCAATATCGTGTATAAGACAAATTCCTAGTTCCCCATGGTAACTAATCTCTTCCCCTATCTTTTCTTGATAAGTGGAATAGCTAGTCATTTGTGTTTCTTTCGGTAATTCTGGTACTTCTTCGTCATGATAATAAGCGACTAAACATAAATCTTTGTATTCTGTACTTGTGGCTACTTTTAAATGGTTGATGAGTTTATCCATCTTATCTTCGATGATGTATTCCCCATCAATATAGTGTTGCCCATGACGAATACTATATTGTTTGATTCGATGATCTAATCCATCATAGGTATATTCATAATACGCGCCATCATAATCCTTTAATGCGATTAATCGGTTCCATTCATCGTATTCATAGGAACGCGTTGCTCCAACATCTCGTTTTTCTAATGTACGATTGCCATTCTCGTCATATTGATAGGTAAATGTATGCCCATCATGATAAGACTTAACGAGTTGATTTGCTTCATTATATTCTTTCCTTGCACTTGTTTTCCCATCTGTTACTTCAGATACTTTTCCATCTAATGTCATGACATACTTTGTATGCACGACCTCATTTCCTTTTGTTAAAGAAGTGGAAATAAGTTCATCATTTTCATTGTATTGGTACGCTTTTGTGCTTAGACTTCCTAATTGTTTCTTCGTTTCTTTAATTAGGCTGTTATTCTGGTTATATTCATAAGAAAGCTCTAGATATGCTTGTCCATTCGATATCGTTTGCTTATTTGTGATATTCCCATTTGCGTCGTAACTAGTCGAAGTGAAAATTTGATTGTTTCTAGCTTCTTTCGTTTCTCGATTTAGCGCATCATATTCATATTCAATGTGATTCTTCAAGGTAGCATTGTCATTTTTAATAGATAAGTGAAATTATAATTCTTTTACAACTCTCCATGCATATATCTATCAATATTATTTTCACAAATATTCTTAATCATTTCTACAATTTTACTATCATTTTCAATTATTTGCTTGAATGGCTCAATCTCCATTTTTTCGGAATCCCTATGCGCGATTTGAAAGCACTTGGTCAAATAATATCTACCTTTTTCAATATTATTAGTTAGATAATTTAACATACTTTTATTGTAGTTATAAGTAAACCATTCTCCCATGTACTCTTTATATAAACTATTTAAATAACATTTGTGTATTTTTTCTAGAGTATTATTCTTATCCCACCTAATAAAGGTATTTGAAACTTCGAATATTCTTGACTTAATTGTTAATGCAGAAATGGTATTATTTATAGGTATTTCAAATCGATTAATTTCATAATCATCTAATGACATAGCAAAATCATAACTTAAAAATTCCATTTTATACCACCACATAAAACATATAGACATGTCAATCCAATATGCTGTTTTCCATTTTTCAATATGTGAATGCATTAAACTAATCCAATAATCATGTGCAATATAGTACTCTCCTTTTCTTTTTGATTTTAAAATAGTATTTTCAAGTTGATTATCTGTAATATAAGAATCAAAGCTTTCTATTATTGCCTGTTTATAGTTCATCACTTTACCCCCTCATTCGTTATAAAACTAACTATTATTTCTATATCAGCATCGTTTTTCTCAATAATTTTTTTTCTAATAATTTCTAAATCTTTTAGGTTGTAGGTTTGCCCGCGTACATCTATATAAATATGCTGTTTCATCTTAAATGGTAAATTATTTACACGTTGTTTTATTTGAGTACATATATTATTAATAAGTTGCGAACTATATTTTAAGTCATAGTTTTTTACTTCATATGCAGTATTTACTTTTATAACTGTTGCATCTGGAATTGAGCTACCTTTAAGCTTAGCATTATTATTAGTTAGCTTTCCGTTAAGATAGGTTTTTTGTTGATCTTCTATACTAATATTTTCAATTCTATACATCTCCAATTCTGATTCTCTAGGAGTTGGACGAATATTGTTAATTGGTTCACTAACATTTGTAGTAGAGTTAAAATAATGTCCGAGTAAAATTGCTTGCCCAATGTCCTTTACAAAACTTCCACCAAAGAAAGTTAGTCCACCCAATAATGCATTCATAGCCCCTGCTTCATATCTACTTTTGCCCTCAGCATTTGACAATTTATTTCCATCTAATGAATGCTCAAATAAACCTGTTATAACTTGTAATGATCCACTAGTTATTGCTATACCACTACCCACCATTGCCATTGTCCCTGAAGTTGAAGCTATAGTACCTCCAATTTCAGCCAAAGTAGGCAATAACGCAGCTGTCGCTATTCCTCCAGAGGCAACGATTATTCCAACTGTTGCCAACAACAAACCAACAGCAGCTATCAACTGTAAATTATCATCCACCCATGACAAAGTTGATTTACACGCTTGTTTCGCTCGATCTTCTAATGAACCACTTGTCTTATTAAATAACCCAATAAACTTACTCGCTTCATTCTTTAGGTTTAATAATATGTTATTTGTTTTGGCGTCTGTTGTGGTGTATTTCTTTGTCTGTGGTTCTATGACTTCTTTTGTCGTTTGCCGAATATCTTTATAAACTTGTACAGCTTCTTTCTTTGCTTCTGCAGCTGTAACGACACTGGTATTCCCTCCTTTTTGGTAACTGTACTT
>JAGAVZ010000038.1 GCA_017941635.1 Cellulosilyticum sp. | reverse complement strand
TGCTCTAAGCATAAGTGCTTCTGCTAATTTCATAATTCCGTTCCCCCTTAAGTATTTCGTTCTGTAACTGATAAATAGAGTTTAAAACAAAATAGGAATAGCGTCATTAAACCTGTAGTTTAAAAAGGATGATATTAGAGTGATAAAAAGAATAGGCACTTGAAAATAAAATAGGAGATTGTGGTACAATGACCAAAATCTCCTCCATACTTCTATTTAACAGTTTACTTAAAGCATATAAATTATCAACGGTAGGTAAAGATTCACCCCATTGCCATTTATAGATAGCCTGTGGACTATCAAAGCCAAAATATGCTTGTAAATCACGTACAGATAAGCCTATTTCCTTTCGTAACCTAGTAATATTTTCTCCAGTTGCTTTGAGATCGATAATAGGAAATGCAGAAATACTCATGCTTATTTGCCTCCTTAATTTAAGGTGAAAGTATTATCAAAAGTATATACGAAAAAGTTTAATATTTCAATTATATAAAAAGGTATGACATATGGCATGCAAACATTAAAGGGAATGTGGTATGATAAATGGAATTAGTTCAAAGAGCACTACTATGTAATATAGGTTATTGATTAGTATACTATTACATAATGTATTATTTCATAAAAAGGCTATGCAATAAGTGTTTTTGAGATAGCAGTATAACTATGCCAATGAACAAAATAGTAGAAGATGAATCATCTATGGATTAAGAGGAATAAAAAAATAGATAATCTATGGATAAAAAGACTATACAATATAGAAGGGAAAATAAGATGAATTATAAAGAGGCAATTATGGCATATCAGCCAGTGAATGAGCAAGAAGAAGCAGAGAAAAGAGTGATTTTAGAGTATATTAATGAGTATCCAGATACAGTGTTACTTAGAGAAAATGAGAAAGGACATCTTACAAGCTCTGGCTTTATTATGAATAAGGATTTAACAAAGGTACTTATGATTCATCACAATATCTATAATTCATGGGCATGGACTGGTGGTCATGCAGATGGGGATGAAGATTTACTTTATGTAGCTATGAAAGAAGCAAAAGAGGAAACAGGTGTAGTTGAAATTGAGCCACTTATGGAAGAAATCGCTTCTATTGATATTTTACCTGTATGGGGACATGTGAAAAAAGGTAAGTATGTAGCAACTCATATGCACTTATCAGTAGCCTACATCTTAATTGCAGATGAAAACCAAACACTTCATATCAATGAAGCAGAAAATAGTGGTGTGAAATGGATTAAGATTGAGGATATCGAGAAAGAATGTAATGAAGAAAATGTCATTCCGATTTATTTTAAGTTAATTGAGAAAGCAAAGGCATATGTAGCTAATAAATGAAAATAATTATTTAAACAAATGATTGCAATACTAATGTAAATGTAATATATTAAAACTATAAATATTGAATTTTAAGGAGGACGTTTATGTTAAGTGTGGTAGTAGAGGTTAGAAACTATTAATTAAATAGTGAAAGGCTGAGATAAAGCTTTTTAAAACAATAGTTTGGCTATTGTTTATTTGAGTACGCTTATTTTCAGTTACTGCTTCTGCCGAAGGGTGCTTAACAAAATGTTCTGGTATATATAAATTTAGTTTGGAATCAAATCCAGCACAAGAATGATTGAAGGTAGAGGCTACAAGTGTCCTTTTAATATAGGATGCTTGTAGCTTTTCTCTTTTTATACATTATAGGTATGATAATATAAACCTAGGTGTAAGGAAGAATTTTAGCTGATGCAAATTATAAGAGATGGAATACCTTTAATAATCAAGATATGGATAGGGTCTGATAGTTTGTTTCTAATTAAGAAATAGACTGCAAACTAATAGTGAACGTAGTGACTTATAGCATTTGATGTCTTTATGGCAGAAGTGAGATAGGTCACTTTTATTTTAGAAAAATTAATGGCTTCTAACCTAAGGTTCGGATTAAGTGTAAGACACTTAAAGTCTAAGGTTTAGGAATATGATATTTAGAATTATAAGTAATCTGATGATATAAAACCTAATTAAATTTAAATTAAAAGTAGCCATTAAAGGAGTCTTGAAAGCCATGAATAGAGCTAAGGAAATATTAGAGTTTGGAAAGATTTTAGAGAAGTTAAGTGAATGTGCAGTTTCGGAAAAAGTGAAAGCACAAGCACTGAAATTAGATATGATTTTAAATGAGAAAATCTTGAAGGATAAGATTAAAGAGACTACTGAAGCTAGAAAAATTATGGATAGCATTGGTATGCCACCAATTAGTAGTATGCAGGACATCGAAAAGATTATTAAAGAGATTGAGATTGGCACAATGTTAGAACCTGAAATGTTAGTCTTAGTCGCTTCATTTGCTAAGGGAACAAGACAAATGAAACGCTATTTACAAAGAGCAGAGTATCTAGATTTGGAGCTTGCATTCTATGGCAGGGGATTTTATCTGATGGAAGAGTTAGAGGAAGAAATCGATAGAAGTATTAGAGGCAATCAAGTTGATAGTGAGGCAAGTCCAACACTCAGAAGTATTAGAAGAAATATTGAGCTGAAGAGAGAAAGTATGAAGGCTAAGCTGGAGCATATCATTCAAGCGAAGAAAGAATATCTGGCAGATACCTATATTATGAATCGTAATGGTCATTATGTGATTGCAGTTAAGAAAGAGTATAAAAATCAGGTGCCAGGACAATGTCTGGATACTTCTCGTACAGGAAGTACAGTGTTTATAGAGCCGAGTGCACTAGGGAGAATTCAAGAGGAGCTTGCATTACTAGAGATTGAAGAAAGTAATGAAGTAAGACGTATTTTATATACATTAACAAATGATGTAGAAGCTTATTTGAGCGAAATCAAAAGTAATATGGAGATGATGGAAGCATTGGATTTCGCATTTGCAAAAGGTAAACTCTCTCTAGAAATGAAGGCGAGAAAAGTAGAGATAGGAACAGATAGACATATTGTAATTCGCCAAGGTAAGCATCCGCTACTTCCATCTAATAAATGTGTGCCATTAGATTTTGAGATTGGAAAAAATGAAACAGGTATTGTCATCACTGGACCAAATACAGGAGGGAAAACAGTTGCATTAAAGACGGTAGGATTACTTTCAATGATGGTGCAATGTGGGCTTCATGTACCAGTTGGTGAGGGAAGTATTTTCACGATGAATAATCAAATCTTATGTGATATTGGGGATGGTCAAAGTATTGAGGAGAGTTTATCTACTTTCTCAGCACACATTAAATCAACGACAGAGATTTTACAACTTGCCACAGAAGATAGTTTAATTTTATTGGATGAAATGGGTTCAGGAACAGATCCAAAGGAAGGGATGGGTATTGCAATTGCTATTTTAGAGGCACTAAGGGCAAAAGGATGCCTATTCTTAGCAACCACACACTATCCAGAGGTAAAAACTTATGCTTTGGAGACAGAAGGCTTACAAAATGCTTGTATGCAGTTTGATAAAGAAACTTTAATGCCACTTTACACATTAAAAATAGGTGAAGTAGGAGAAAGTTGTGCCTTATATATTGCTGAAAAACTAGGTTTTCCAATGAATTTGCTAGATATAGCAAGAACCTATATTTATGATGAAGGAAGTTATGAAGAGACAGAAAAGGTAAGAAGGAATAAGCAACAAATCAGCATAGGGCAAAATCAATCAACGGTAGAGACAAATAAAAGAAATATAGCTCTACAAGCATCAAAAAAGAAAGATATGAAAGAAAAGCATATCAAACAAAGCAATCTAGATTTCAATGAGGCAACAAAGCAATCAGTATCTGCACCAAAGATTATTCGAGAAAAGAAGGCAAAGCCAGCCAATAAAGAAAGTACATTTACGATAGGAGATAGTGTACTTGTATTTCCTCAAAAAGAGAAAGGTATTGTATTTGCACTAGAAAATAAAGAGGGAGAAGTAGGCGTTCAAATCAAGGGACGTAAAAAATGGATTAATAAAAAACGTATTAAGCTATTGGTTCCAGCAAGTCAGCTTTATCCAGAGGATTATGATTTTTCTATTATCTTTGACAGTGTGGAAAATCGTAAAGCAAGGCATAATATGGGAAGAAAGCAAACAGCTCAAGTTGCTTACTATGAAAGTGAAGAGGAAGCAAGATGGGGAGCAAGCCACTAAGTGAAACAATAGATGCAGAAACTATACGAATAGCTTTAAGAAGAGGTAGGACATATATAAACAGGGGAAACGAGCGGAAATAGAATTATGATAAGGAGAGAAAATAAATACAAAAACATAGTACGAGAGATATAAATACCAGTTTATTAAGTATGAGAAATCTGTTATACTATAACGTGGACACGATTTTTGGGTAAAAATAGCAATCTTTATCGAATGCTATTGAATACGTTTTAACAATAAAGAGGATAGCTAAGTTCAAGTTGATTGAACAGAGCTATCCTTTTTATTATTTAATAGAAGAAAGACTGGATACTAATAAAAGAGAGTAATGATTGAATTGTGTATACGTAATGAATTGCGTAAAGAAAATATCAAGGAAATGAAGATACGGGATAATACAAAAAATGATTGCATAGATATAAAGTGCAATAAATATTACATAAAAATAGGCATAAATAGGAACTCATGCATGGTTTATAAGGACTGTATATGAGTTTTTGATTTTATAGACAAAAGGTATTTTCTAAAGATAAGAGAATATCTGAGTAACAAAGGAACTTCTATAGGAGACAGAGTACCTATAGAATGAAGGGAGTTATGATTTAGGAGATTTATTGTAGGACATAGAGATTTGAAGAAGGTATGGTATGAAGGGGGATGGAAAATTTAGTGAGATATAAGATGAAATCATATTATTAAACGGATAGAAGTAGAGGGGGCGACAGAATGAAAGCGTATGCAGAAGAGTATAGGGAAACATTAAATAGATTAAAGGTAGATGAATCAATAGGATTAAACAGTGAAACAGTTATTCAAAATAGAGCGCAATATGGAGAAAATAAAATTAGTGTGCAGAAAAAGAAGGGCTTGATTTCAAAGGTATTTGAAAGCTTAAGAGAACCAATGGTTATTATATTGTTAGTGGCAGCCGTAATTACCATTGGTGTTAATATTATGAAATATCTAGGTGGATATGAAACAGAATTTATAGAGTGTATTGGTATTATATTTGCCATTATATTAACAGTTACGATTACGCTTGTGATGGAAGGAAGAAGTGAGAAAGCCTTTGAACGGCTTAATCAGATGAAAGAAGATATAGAGGTTAAAGTAATACGTGAAGGTAATGTTAGGCTGATTAACCAAAGCCAAGTCGTTGTGGGAGATTTAGTACTAGTAAGCACAGGGGATAAGCTGATTGCAGATGGTAGACTTATCGAGACACATGATTTAAAGGTGGATGAATCCATGCTCACTGGTGAAAGTCATTTAGTTCATAAGGACACACAGGTTTGTAAAGCAAATACCGTAATAGCAGAACGAACGAATATGTTATATAGTGGGAGTTTTGTTATGTCTGGTAATGGGAAAATGGTTATCACAGAAGTGGGGAAAAATACAGAGTTTGGTAAGATTGCAGAAGGTCTAATAGAGGAAAGTGAGTTCCCAACACCACTTCAACAAAAACTTAATGCACTCAGTAAAACAATAGCTTTAATAGGGGCAAGTATTGCTGGACTCACATTTATCTTACAACTTATAGGCTTTGATGGTCAGTATACTTTGGAAGGCATATCAGAAGCCTTTATAGCAAGTATTGTATTAATTGTTGCATGTGTGCCAGAAGGATTATCTACTATTGTAGCAGCGTCTTTAGCAATTAATGTAATCAAACTGGCAAAGCAAAATACATTGGTTAAAAAGATGGTAGCCTGTGAAACGATAGGTAGTACCAATATTATTTGTTCTGATAAAACAGGGACACTCACTCAAAATAAAATGACAGCCATTGCCATTGATGGAGTACTGACAGAGAATAATACTTTTAATCCATATGTACTACAAAATATCTGTCTTAATAGTACAGCAGATTTAAATATCAATGATGAAGAGAAAAAGATATTTATAGGAAATCCAACAGAAGGAGCTTTACTCGTTAATATTAGTGGCCAAGGTATTGATTATAGAAAGATAAGAGAGCAACATCAAGTTCTTTATAGGCAACCTTTCTCATCGGAAACAAAGCAAATGACCACAGTAATAGAAGAAGCAGGACATTATTTAGTTCTAATGAAAGGCAGCCCAGAGAAGATTTTAAGCTTGTGCAAGTTAAGTGATTCTGAACTAAAAAATATACAAGAAAAAATGGAGCATTATCAAAGAAAGGCTTGTAGACTCATTGCCTTTTGCCATCAAAGGAGTATAGAGCCTAGTAGAGATTTATATTTGAAATTAAACAAAGAAGTAGAGATAAGAGAATTACAAACAGCGAGAAAAGAGGAAATAGCACCACAAGAAGTAATAGAAATAGGACCAAAAGAAATAGAGAAGGAACAAGGGTTTATAGAAACCTATACAAAAAACATGGTTGAATTACAAGAGATGATTTATGATGGCTTTGCAGCTATTACAGATCCACTTAGAGCTGAAACTTTTGATGCAGTTAGTCAATGCATAGCAGCAGGGATAGAGCTGAAAATGCTAACAGGAGATAATCGAATCACAGCTGAGGCAATTGCTAAGGAACTTCAAATCTTAAAGAAGACGGATTTAGTCGTGGAAGCAAAAGAATTAGAAGATCTTGATGATGATAAATTTGAAGAGGTTTTATCACATATACGCGTTATTGCTAGAAGTACACCTATGATTAAAATGAGGGTGGTTAATACACTCAGAAAACTTGGCAATGTAGTTGCAGTAACGGGGGATGGGATTAATGATGCACCAGCATTGAAACATGCAGATATAGGGATTGCAATGGGGATAGCAGGGACAGAGGTTTCTAAAGAGGCTAGTGATATGGTTCTTTTAGATGATTCATTTTCTACTATTGTAAAGGCTGTAGAATGGGGAAGAGGGTTATATGATAACTTCCAAAGGTTTATTCAATTTCAGCTGACTGTGAATTTAGCATCTGTACTTGTGGTATTAGGCGCATTGATATTAGGTTATACTGTACCATTTACGCCACTACAATTATTATGGATTAATATTATTATGGATGGACCACCAGCATTAAGTCTTGGATTAGAACCCATTCATGAAGGATTAATGAAACGAAAGCCGATTAAAAGAACAGCAAGTATCGTGTCAAAAAATATGATTAAGAGTATTATACGAAATGGTATAGTCATTACTTTTATATGCTTGTTACAGCATAAGTTTAATTTTATAGGTGGTACTCAAAAGCAACAAGCGACCATTCTTTTTACTTTATTTACTGTTTGTCAGCTCTTTAATGCACTTAATAGCAGGAAATTAGGAAGTGAGAGTATTAGTAAATACGGATTTAAAAATAGAAAGCTATTTATTGTACTAGGCATTACATTTATTCTTCAGATTTTCATTACACAATTTGGTGGTAACCTATTCCATACAATTCCATTAGGTATAGAAATATGGATGAAAATTGTAGTAGTAGGTATATTTGTCCTAATACTGGATGAATTAATACGTTGGATAGAAAGAAAGCTTGGTTTGGAAATACAGGAGTTTGCATAATATAGGTAAAGTATAATGAAAAAGACTAGAGCAAGTATATGATACATCAACTTTAGATGTTGATGAAAGAAAATAATGGAATGATAGATAAAGGACGTTACATAATTCTAGATAGGATATAAATCGAGTAGGTTAAATTTATAAATTTAATTTACTGAGATGATGAACAAATCTAGATGTGACGTCTTTTTTACGCAGTAAAAGAAAAATATTATTGATAATCTATAGTAGGAAATAGAAGGATGAATTGACATAAAATGTGTAGATGCTATAATATATAGCGTGCTATTTATTAGGAGGAAATTATGAAAAACTTAGGTGAGAAAAAGAGTGTGGGAATTCTTTTAAGATGTATTAATAAAGAAATTGCATCTATTGCAAATAAAGATTTGGAAATATATGGTATCACCTTAATGCAAAATGAGGTATTACACTATATCTATTTTAAAGAAAAAAAACAAGATATTAATCAGAAGGACATTGAAAAATTCTTTAATTGTAGTAATCCGACAATTACAGGCATTTTAAATAGACTACAAGCTAAGAGTTTAGTCACTAGAGAACCTAGTAAAGAAGATGCACGCTATAAAGTGATTAAACTTACAGGCGAAGGCAGACACATTGTTGAGAAGGAACATAAAGTGAAAGCTATCCAAATGGAACAACGCCTAATAAAAAACCTTTCTGTAGATGAAGCGGAGCAATTAGAAGCTTTGTTAATGAAAGTATTAGAGGGATTAAAAGAAGAGTAGTAAGTCTAGATAGATAGCCTGCTATAAGGGACTTATGGCATGTTATTTATCTAGATTTAGGGCTAGATGTAGACAAAAGGATAAAGGAGTGACAGAGCATGATTAAAAAGCTATTACCTTATATGAGTAAATATAAGAAAGCAGCCTTTTTAGCAATCTTCTTTGCTGTAAGTGAGGCAATTTTTGAATTAATAATTCCTCTTATTATGGCACAGATTGTGGACGTAGGGGTTCAGAATTTAGATGCGGCCTACACTATTAAAATGGGGATTCTAATGATTTGTATAGCATTAGTTTCTTTAACTTGTGGGCTTCAGCTTGCAAAAAATGCAGCGATTGCCGGGCAAGGTTTAGGTGCAGAGCTTAGAGCAGCACAATATAGAAAAATTCAAACTTACTCATTTAGAAACATTGAGAAGTTTAGTACAGGTTCATTAATTACACGTTTAACAACAGACGTAACATCAATTCAAAATGCAGCGACAATTGGTATTAAACTTTTAGTAAGAGCACCAATTATGCTAATCTTTGCATGTATTTTAGCATCTTCTATTAATGGTGAATTAGCAATGATTTTCTTAGTTACAGTGCCAATTTTAGGATGTGCAGTTGGATTTATTCTTTCTAAAGTAAGACCAAGATTCCAAGCTATGCAAAAATGCGTAGATAAACTTAATACAACATTACAAGAGAACTTCATTGGTGTTCGTGTTGTAAAAGCTTTCGTAAGACATGAAAAAGAATCAGAGAAATTCAAAGATGGAAATGATACATTATATAATGCAGCAGAGAAAGCATTTAGCTTAGTAGTTCTTATTACTCCAATTATGCAACTTGTTATGTTTGGAAGTATTATTGCAATCTTCTGGTTAGGTGGAAATAAAATCTATGCTGGTAGCTTAGCAGTAGGGGAAATGACAAGTTTCATTACTTACTCATTCCAAATCTTAATGTCACTTATGATGCTTGCAATGGTTCTTATGATGATTTCTCGTTCAGTTGCATCACTTGCACGTATCTTTGAAGTTTTAGAAGAAGAGCCAGATATTATAGATCCAGCAGAGCCAGTAACAGAAGTGGCAAATGGGGATATCGAATTCAGAAATGTTTGCTTCAAATACGAAGAAGAAAGCAAGCTTAACAACCTTGATAAAATCAACATTACAATTAAATCAGGGCAAACAATTGGTATTATTGGTGGTACAGGTTCGGCTAAAACATCGCTTGTACAACTTATTCCAAGACTTTATGATGCCACAGAAGGTGAAGTACTTGTAGGTGGCGTTAATGTAAAAGATTATCACCTTGAAAGCTTAAGAAATAGTGTTGCCATGGTACTTCAAAAAAATACACTATTCTCAGGAAGTATTCGTGAGAACTTAAAATGGGGTAACCCAGATGCTACACAAGAACAAATTGAAGCTGCTTGTGAGGCGTCATGTGCAAATGAATTTATCGGCAGACTTCCAGGGGAATATGAAATGGACCTTGGTCAGGGTGGGGTAAATGTATCTGGTGGACAAAAACAAAGACTTTGTATTGCTAGAGCATTACTTAAAAAGCCTAAAGTATTAATCTTAGATGATAGTACAAGTGCTGTAGATACTGCAACTGATGCAAAAATCAGAGCAGCATTTGCTAGAGATTTAAAAGACACAACAAAGATTATTATTGCACAACGTGTTATCTCTGTATGTGAAGCAGATCAAATTATTGTAATGGACGATGGAAAAATTGTGGCCATCGGTAAACATGATGAGCTTATGGAAACATGTGAAATCTATCGTGATGTTTACACATCTCAACAGGAAGGAGCTGGTTTAAGTGAGTAAAGCAGGTGGAAAAGGTCCAAGAAAACCTCAAAACATGATGGGTACTTTAAAAAGACTTATGGGCTATTTAGGTCATCATAAATTTGCTCTTTTAGCAGTATTCCTATTAATTATTGTAAGTTCAGTATCATTAGTAGCTGGTGTATCTTTTACAGCACCAATTATCAATGATTATATTTTACCAGGGAACTTTAATGGACTAGCTAAAGTACTAGCAATCCTTGCATGTATCTTTATTGCTGGTGCAGTAGCTTCTTATAGCTATGCAAGAATTATGGTACGTGTTTCTCAAAAATGTATGTACCGTATTCGTACAGAGTTATTTAACAAAATGCAAACTTTACCTATTAAATACTTCGATGGTCATACAAACGGAGATTTAATGAGTTTATATACAAATGA
>JAGAVZ010000037.1 GCA_017941635.1 Cellulosilyticum sp. | reverse complement strand
TATTTTGGGAAACATTTAAAGAGAGCATAGTCAACACCTTTCTGAAGTAGTGGTATACTTAGGATTGTTGAAAATGCTCTTATTTTATGCCTGGAAATATTTTAAGAATAGTTTCATGACCCCAACATTTATTGTAGAGCCAACATTTTTTAATGTGGAAAATCGTATAAAAATAGAATTAGAGTACTTGATTTTTATAATAAACTCCATGTCACAATAAAAATGAACCCTTTATAATAATATCAATATTACTAATGAGGGGGAGCAGCTATGAGTATAAATAAGATGGGCATACCATTAGAAGGTTTTGCAGAGTTTTCAAGGCAAGTTGCAGCGCAGGGAGCTGTTTTATTAAAGAATGAAAATCAAGTATTACCGATTACAAGTCAGGATCAGGTTTCGATTTTTGGAAGATGTCAAATTGATTATTACAGAAGTGGAACAGGCTCAGGGGGAAGTGTCAATGTAACGTATACCACCAATCTTTTGCAGGGTTTTAGAGAGACAGAGAATATACATATTAATGAAGAGTTAGCAACTATTTATGAGGAATGGATTAAAGAAAATCCTTTTGATAATGGCGGGGGTGGCTGGGCTGCTGAGCCTTGGTATCAGAAGGAGATGCCTTTATCAGATGAAGTAGTTCAAAGGGCAAGTACTTTGTCTAATAAGGCAATTGTGGTGATTGGACGAACAGCAGGGGAAGACAAAGACAATCAGGATATAGAAGGAAGTTATCGTTTAACAAAAGAAGAACAGAAGATGCTTGAGAAGGTGACCAAGTATTTTTCACAAGTGGCAGTGGTGTTAAATGTATCTAATTTGATTGATATGAGTTGGTGTGAGCATCCAAATTATGTTCATCCGATTCAAAGTATTATTTATGTATGGCATGGTGGGATAGAAGGAGGACGAGCAGCAGCGGATGTATTAACAGGAAAGGTGACACCAAGTGGTAAGTTAACGGATACAATTGCTTACTCTCTTCAAAACTATCCATCGACAGCCAATTATGGTGGAGAATTAAAAAATTATTATCAAGAAGACATCTATGTAGGCTATCGTTATTTTGAAACCTTTTGTCCAGAGAAGGTCATGTATGAATTTGGATATGGTTTATCCTATACAAACTTTGAGATTTCAGTTAAGCAAGCTAAAGTGATTTCAAAAATAATACCTATGAGTCCGATAAGTTCAACAAATCCAGTAAATTCAGTGCAGCTAGTAAGACAAATAAATTCTGTCAGGTCAGTAACTACGGATGAAAGTTTAAAGAAAAGTAGTCTAGAAGAAAATGATAAGCAATGTAAAAATAAAAAGTGTGAAGAAATCATACAAGTGGATAAAGGGCTAGAACAGGAGTACAAAAGAGTGACACAAGCTCAAGAAGATTATATTGAAGTTGAAGTAAGTGTAAAAAATATAGGTGTTCAGTATTCAGGTAAAGAAGTGGTGCAGATTTATTATGAAGCACCACAAGGTCAACTCGGAAAGCCAAAGAAAGAATTAATTTGCTTTGGAAAAACCAGGTTACTGGAACCAGGAGAAAGTCAAAGTTTAATACTTACATTTCCAGTATGTGAAATGGCAGCTTATGATGATGGGGGCATAACAGGTCATAAATCAGCTTATGTATTAGAAGCAGGTGACTATTTTATTTATGTAGGTAATAGCGTCAGAAATGTAGTGCCTGTATATCTAGATGGAGTCCAGTTTAGTAAAGAGATACATAGGATAGAAGAAGCCTATCATATAGATACATTACAAGTAACTAAGCAGCTAGAGGAGGCATTGGCACCAGAAGAATCTTTTACAAGGATGAAGCCAGTTAAAAGACAGGGTAAAGATTTATATGAACTGAGCTATGAACCTGTACCAACAAGCACCATTCATTTAAAAGAACGTATTGAAAACAACTTACCTCCTACGCTTGAAATTACAGGAGATAAAGGATATAAGTTAAAAGATGTATATGAGGGCAAAGTGTCCTTAGAAGCTTTTGTTCAACAGCTTTCAGAAGAAGAGCTGGCTATTTTAGTAAGAGGTGAAGGAATGAGTAGTCCTTTGGTTACACCTGGTGTGGCCTCTTGTTTTGGTGGTGTGAGTGATAAGTTATTTGAATATGGTTTACCTATTGCTTGTTCGTCAGATGGGCCATCAGGTATTCGTATGGATAGTGGCCTTCAGGCAACTCAGATTTCAATTGGCGCACTTCTTGCAGCTACATGGGATGTAGAGTTGGTTGAGGCACTTTATGAAATGGAAGGTAAAGAAATGGCGCGTAATCAAATAGATGTATTACTTGGGCCAGGGATGAATATTAGAAGACATCCTTTAAATGGACGTAATTTTGAATACTTCTCTGAAGATCCGTATGTGAATGGTAAGATGGCATCGGCAGTAACTAAAGGTTTAAGAAAAGGCGGCGCACATGCTACACTCAAACATTTTGCTTGTAATAATCAAGAGAAGAATCGCTTAATGGTAGAGTCTGTTGTTTCGGAACGTGCCCTTAGAGAGATTTATTTAAAAGGATTTGAGATAGCTGTTAAGGAGGGAAATGCACAGTGCATTATGACAACCTATATGCCATTAAATAAACGTTGGACGGCATCTAATTATGATTTAAATACAACAATTTTGCGTCATCAATGGGGGTATCAAGGTATTGTAATGACAGATTGGTGGGCAAAGATAAATGATGTCATAGAAGGTGGCCCGGGTCATATGAAATATACAGGTTCTATGGTGCGTGCACAAAATGATTTATATATGGTCGTCAATAACTATGGAGCCGAAATTAACTCTAATGAAGACGATACTATAGAAGCATTAGAATCAGGCAAATTACAAATCGGTGAGCTGCAAAGAAGTGCCATGAATATTTGTCGTTTTCTTATGAAGACACCTGCTTTCTTTAGAAAACAAGAAAGAATGGATGATATACAAGAAGTAAAATCAAAAACAGAGCTTGAAATGGAACACCTGTATTCTATCAATGAAATAAGTAAAGTTGAAGTGTCAATGAATCAAACTATGGGACTTAAAGTAAATCAGGCAGGAACTTATCGTTTGGTGGTCAATATTATGTCCCCAGATACACCACTTGCACAGACTGCTTGTCAAATGATTTTAAATAATCAAGTTGTAACAACGATTCAAATAAGAGGAACAGAAGGACGTTGGACAAGACAAAAGTTAATCAAAGTCGTTTTAGAAGAAGGATTCTATGAATTAAGATTAGAAGAAACGAAACCTAATATAGCAGTAAAATGGATAGAGTTTAAGAAGAACTAAATGAATAGAGTCTAATAATTTTATTTTGAGAATAGCACAATGAGATATAAATAAAAGAGAAGAGCCTTTTAGACGAAATAAATCCTTCTAAAAGGCTCTTTATTAATCTAACAGTTTTTTTGACTTGTATAAGTAAGTGAATTGTAGTATAGAATTGCATATAATATTGAGATATAATAATGATTTGTAAATCAGACGAAATAGATATGAGAATGTATATTTTTAGGAGGTGTCATATTGTTCGATTTTTTAAAAAGGCAACGTAAAGTTATTGTTAACAATCAAGAAATTACAGATGTTAAAATAAATAATTCAACAATTGATTTAAAAAAGGAATATGTTAATGATATATTAAAATCAAAGAAGCTTCCTATTGTTTTGCTTGATCCATTATGGCTTTCTGCAAAAGATCATATTAAGAGTAAAACAATTGAAAAAGCAGAGAAAGAACTTCAGGAGCTTTTAAAGGAACAAGGGAGATTAAATACAGACTTTAAAGAGTATACTGTAGTTAAGCAAAACTTTTTAAAGGAAATTTTAGTAGTAAGTAATAGAGCACAGGAAACAAATAGTGAGGCAGATTTAGAGGAACTTAATAAGCTACATCAAAGTACCTTAAGTGCCAATAAAAAGCTTGAGGAAATTGAAGCGAGATTAGAGACAATTGATGAAGAAATCAATGAAAAAAATAAAGAAATTGTTTCTGAAATGATTGCTGTAGGCTATAGTTATATTGAAAACTACAAGGAACAAAATGAGAAGTTAGAAAATGAAATTGCTGTCCTTAGGGAAGAAATGCTCAAGAAAACCAATAAGAAAAAAGAAAGTGATGCCTTTTTAAAGGAGATTTATAACTATCTTCATAGTATTGTAGGAAGAGAGCATATTGAAATACTGGATAAAAAGCTAGGAGATAAAAAATAGGATGATTATTGGTATTGGCACAGACATCATAGAAATCGATAGGATTCAGAAAGTTATTAGTAAAACAAAAAGCTTTTTGGATAAGGCTTATACGATAAGAGAACAAAATTATTATGTGATTCATCATAAACATGTGGAAACGCTTGCAGGTTTTTTTGCAGCAAAAGAAGCAGTAAGCAAGGCTTTAGGGACTGGATTTAGAAGTTTTGGTATGAGAGATATTGAGATTGTACCTAATGCAATAGGAAAGCCAGAAGTCTATCTTTATGATAATGCAAAGAAACTGGCAGATGAATTAGGAATTACTACAATTCATGTGACCATCTCTCATTGTAAAGCCTATGCTACTGCTTTTGCTGTTGCAGAAGGTGAAGTAGTGAAGGGAGTAAAAGAAGATGGAACTATTAACGCCGAAGGAGATGCAACAAGTAGATTATCAGGCAATCAATAGATTACAAATCCCAGGAATACTCTTGATGGAGCATGCTGCCCATCAAGTTTTTTCCTATTTAAAAGAACATTTTGACGGTAAAAGTATTTATATTGTGTGTGGACCTGGTAATAATGGTGGAGATGGTTTAGCTATTGCAAGACAGCTTGCAATGTGGACAAATTGTAAAATGACGGTTCTGATGGCGGCTGATGCTTCTAAGCTTACAGAAGATGGAATGACCTATTTTACAATATGCAAAAATATTGGTATAGATTTAGTACAACTGACAGAGGCTAATGAGGACAAGCTCCTAGAGCAAATGTTTTTAGCTGATGTCATTGTAGATGCTCTTTTTGGAACAGGCCTTACAAGACCTGTTATGGGCAAATATAAAAGGATAATAGAAGCAGTCAATCAGGCAAATAGAAAAATTATTAGTGTAGATATTCCATCAGGGATAGATGGCCTAACTGGGCAAATTCAAGGGGTATGTGTCAAAGCAGATGTCACAATTACTTTTGTAAGACCGAAATTAGGATTGTATTTATATCCTGCTATCGAGTATACTGGAGAAGTAAGGGTGGTAAAAATTGGGATTCCTGAGGAGCTGGTTAAAGAAATAGATGTCAGTACCTTTTCAATTGAGAAGGAAGATATGCAAAAATTACTGCCAGTTAGACCTATACGAAGTAACAAGGGGAGCTTTGGAAAGGTTATGACGATTGGTGGTTCATTAGGCATGTCAGGTGCAATAGCTTTAACCAGTATGGCAGCATATAAAGTTGGGTGTGGTACTGTTACAACAGTAGTGCCAAAGTGTATACTTGAAATAATGCAGCAGAAGCTTACAGAAGCTATGGCTATTGGATTAGAAGATAGCAATGGATTCTTTAGTAAGAGTGCTGCAAATACATTAAAAACATTATTACCTAATTTTCATGTAGTAGCCATGGGTCCGGGAATAGGAAGAAATAAAGACGTTCTCCAGATGCTTACAGAAGTATTGGCAAGTGACAAGCCATGCGTTATTGATGCAGATGGACTTTATTTTATTTCGCAAGTAACTGAACTTCTTAAAGCACGCAGAGCGCCTACTATTATAACGCCTCATCCAGGTGAGATGGCGCGATTAGTAGGAGTAAGTATAGATGATATTTTAAATAATCCCCTAAAATATGCAAAAGAATTTGCAATAAAATTTAACACAATAACTGTATTAAAATTAGAAAAAACGGTGATAGCTGATACAAGTGGAGTCATATATATTAATAGATATGGTAATTCAGGATTGGCAAAAGGTGGTAGTGGTGATACACTTACGGGAATCATTACAGGACTTTTAGCCCAGCATGTAGAGCCGATAGAGGCAGCCAAGTTAGGTGTATATTTGCAAACAAGGTCAGCTGACATAGCGAAAGACATTTTATCGGAGTATAGTTTGATGCCAAGTGATGTCATTCACTTTTTAAGTAAAGCATTTTTAGAACTAACTTAAAGGGATAAAAGCATATAAGGGGGGAAGTATATGCGTGCCAAAGATGTCATGATTGAGAATGTAATTTTTATTAACAAAGAAGATAAACTCGATGAGATTATTAGCGTTTTGATGCAAAATCACGTAAGTGGTGTTCCTGTTATTGATAAAGACAACCATTTAGTGGGAATGGTAACAGAGAAGGACCTGGTGACAAAGGAAAAAGGATTAAATATTTCATCATATATGGAGTTTATGGCGAGTATATTATTTATAGATGGGAAACTGCTAAGGAATGTGAATAAGAAAAAAATCGAAACACTAACCGCAGCAGATGTAATGAGTACTCCTGTATACGCCGTACATTTAGAAGCTACAATAGAAGAAATTGTTTCGTTAATGATGAATAGACACATTAATCGTATTCCAGTCATTGATAAGGAAAATAAGCTAGTGGGGATAATTGGTAGAAATGACCTACTTCCTATACTGATGAAGTAAGAATAAAGCAGTCCAGAACTAATAAATAGGGCTGTTATAATAACGCTTACTTCCGAGTAGGAGGATAAATTTTATGCAAATTAAACGGCTTATTTTGATGAGCTTTTTGCTAGTTTTAGCATTTACCTTTTATGGGTGTAATACGCAGAAAAACACATCTAGTATTGCTGGGGACTTTTTTAAAGATTTGAAGCAGTATGAGGCAGATGTAACTGTTACCTTTCTAAAGGATAAACAACCCAATGAGGTAAAGATGAAACAAATAGCAAAAGTAGATGGTACTTATGAGATGACAATTCTAGCACCAGAACATATGCAAAATGTAAAGATAATATGTGATGGTCATAAAGTCACAGAGTATTATCCAAGTACTAATCAAAGCGTAGAGCAAGAAATGTCTGTAGCTCAAAATGAAATACTATTGACAAGTTTTGCGACAAGATATTTAACAAATGAAAATATAAAAAAACAGGAAGTTCAACTAGACGGGAAAAAGATGATTACATATGAAATGCCTATAGAAGGGAATTTCAGATATCTATCTAAAGAAAAGATATGGTTGGAGGAGAAAAGTCTTAAGCCTGTACAGATGGTTCTATATGATGAAGAAGGTAATATAACAATAGAAGTTATATACAATGAATTTAAATACAATTTTTAGGACGAATGAGAAGTGATCTTCTCAGGGAGGTTAAAATGGAAGCTCTTAGACCACGTGTAGTCGCAGAAGTTAATTTGGATGCACTTAAGCACAATTACAAGCAAATAAGAGGGCATGTACCTCATGAGGTTGAAATCATGGCAATTGTTAAAGCAGATGCCTATGGACATGGTAGCAAGGAAGTTGCAAAGCTTTTACAAGAGGAAGGTGTCAATCGCTTTGCAGTAGCCATTGTAAGAGAAGGAGAAGAACTCCGAGAAAATGGCATTACATCACCTATTTTAGTATTAGGTTATACACCACGTGCTGATATTAGGACGCTTATTGAAAACAATCTAACACAAACTGTTTTTTCATATGATATGGCAAAGACCTTATCAGATGAAGCAAAGAAGCTTGGTAAGACAGTTAATGTTCACATTAAAGTAGATACAGGAATGGGACGTATAGGATTTTTATCTTCACCTCAAAGCATAGAAGAAGTTAAGATGATTGCTAGTCTTCCACATTTAAATTTGGAAGGGATATTCACACACTTTTCTACAGCTGATGAAGAAGATGTAAGCTATACGCAGAAACAATGGCATATTTTTGAAGGATTTTTAAATGAATTAAGGGAAGAGGGAATAGAACTTCCAGTTATTCATGCTGCTAATAGTGCAGCGATTATGTGTCATTCATATACAGATTTGAATGTAGTAAGACCAGGGATTATACTTTATGGTTATTATCCATCGGGCTATTTACAAGGAAAAGTTTTAGACCTTATTCCAGCGATGACTTTAAAGACACAGGTTGTTCATGTAAAAGAATTACCAGAAGGTCATTATGTTGGTTATGGTAGAACACATTATACCCATCAAAAAACGAAAGTAGCAACTATTCCAGTAGGTTATGCAGATGGTTATTCAAGAAGACTAAGTAATATTGGTAGAGTATTAATTAGAGGTCAATATGCGCCTATTATCGGTAATATATGTATGGACCAATTTATGGTAGATGTAACACATATTGATGGCGTTTTGGTAGAAGACGAAGTTGTTTTATTTGGAAGGCAAGGAGAAAATGAGATTCCAGTAGAAGAGCTTGCTTCTAGTTTAGGCACGATTAATTATGAGATTATATGCATGATTGGTAAAAGGGTTCCACGCGTTTATGTAAATGATAAGTAAATTAGCTATTTTACTCCGATGTCCTTAATAGAAAACAAAAAAATTTAAAAAACATCGTATAAAAAAATCAAGATCAGGCAATAATGACATTAGCTAGTTAGGAGTGGATCACGATGTTTGATAGGGAGTGATTTGCTTTATGGCGAAATCAAGAAATGATTTAGAAGTAACTAAAGATAAAATCAAACAAATCCCTAAAGTCGATGAGAACTTCAATAATATGAAAAAAGGCTATAAGGAAATGGCAGCGATTAATCTGGCCCTTTCCAATCTCTATTTTGAGGTGGAAAGTGAGGCGCAGAATTACTATGATCGCATAGCGGAGTGTGAGTAATGTGCAAGTAAAACGTGGAGATATTTTTTATGCGGACTTAAGTCCAGTTATAGGTTCAGAACAAGGCGGTATTCGCCCAGTACTAGTAGTTCAAAACGATGTTGGAAACAAATTTAGCCCTACAGTCATCTGTGCGGCAATTACTTCAAAGATTAATAAAGCGAAATTACCTACACATGTAGAAATTAACGCAACAGAATATGATCTTGTGAAGAATTCAGTTATTCTCCTAGAACAAGTTAGAACAATCGATAAAAGACGATTAAAGGAGAAGATTTGTCATTTGGATGATGAACTCATGGCACAAGTAGACAAAGGGATCAAAATTAGTTTTGCGCTGAATACATAGTACATGTATATGGGAGACTTGAAAAAGTCTCCTTTTTGTCTTTGTGGAATTTATTTAAGTGCTGATGTGTTTTTCTAAGATGTGTAGATTCCTTTTGAGAGGTGTATACTTTTAAAGTGTCTATATTCTTTTTTAGATATTGGGATTCTTCATGAAATTTATATGATGAAGTTATATACTTAAGGAAGACGAAAAGTGACTTGATATAAATAAGAAAGTTATTAGTTGTATTTCGGATACAATTTTAATATACTTCTTATAAGATTGAAATTAGCATAGAATGTACTATTTATATAGGAGCTAATAGTTAAAAATAAATCATGGGAGGTAATAAATCATGACAGATGTATTTAGTAAATTAGGGGAAAGTTTAAAAAACACGATTAAAGAAGCAACTGAGCAAACTCAAAAATCAGTGGATCAAGTAGGCTGTAGAACAGACTTATTAAATAAAAGAAATGAACTCAAAAAACTTTTTGAAAAACTTGGTGAAGTTCAATACAAGGCATACATTGAAAATGAAGATAGTGTAGAGCGCAATGAGCTTTATGCAAGAATTACAAATCTAAAAGCAGATATTACTGCATTAGAAACAAAACTTGATGAGATTGTAAATACTCAAAAAAGTAGTTTTGACTCTTACAAAAAGAAAGTAAAGACAGCGTGGGAAGAAGACAAAATGCCAAAGACAGGTGACTTTGGAGCAAGCGATGATGTAGAAATCTTAAAAATCTGTCCTGTATGTAACACGGGAAATCACGAACACGCTGCATACTGCATTAAATGTGGTAACAAATTTGAATAAAATATAGGTTTTCTTTGCAACATGAGTACCTAAAATGAAGGAGTTGAAGGACATGGAAATAAAATTTACACCACAAGCACAAATGTCTATCGAATATGCTGAACAAATCATGGCTGAATTTAGACATGGCTATTTGGGAACAGAACATCTTCTTGTAGGCCTCATTCATACACCAAATTCAGTAGCACAAAATGCACTTGAAGCTTGTGGAGTTACTGAAGAAGATCTTTTAGAGAAAATTAAAGATATTATTGGTATGGGTGGAAGTGCTTTGGTACTTACTAAAGACTTCACACCACGTGTAAAAAGAATATTTGAAATGAGTGGGCAGTTAGCAAGACAAATTGGTAGTGATAGTATTGGAACAGAGTTACTACTAATTGCTATTCTTAAAGAGAAGAACTGTATTGCAGTTAAGCTATTAGAGAGCTTAGGGGTTAATACAAATAAGTTATTAACAGCCATTATGGAGATGCTTACTGGCAATAGCCAAAAAGCAAATGCTGCATTTGGTCAGGCTAAGCAAAATAGCAAAGCAATCAAATCTACTACACCAACATTGGATAAATATAGTAGGGATTTAACTGAGCTTGCTAGAGAAGGTAAGTTTGATCCAATCGTAGGACGCGAAAAAGAAATTGAACGTGTGGTTCAGATTTTATCACGTCGTACAAAAAATAATCCTTGTTTAGTAGGGGAACCAGGTGTTGGTAAAACAGCAGTTGTGGAAGGCTTAGCACAAAAAATTGCAGCAGAAGCTATTCCAGATTTATTAAAAGGTAAGCGTGTGGTTTCTTTAGATTTATCATCTATGATTTCAGGTACGAAGTATAGAGGTGAATTTGAAGAACGTATTAATAAAGTAATCGAAGAAGTACGTTTAGCAGGAGATATTATTCTCTTTATTGACGAGCTTCATACAATCATTGGAGCAGGTGCAGCGGAAGGTGCAATGGATGCTTCAAATATCTTAAAACCATCACTGGCTAGAGGAGAAATTCAGCTAGTAGGTGCAACAACCTTAGATGAATATCGTAAACATATTGAGAAAGATGCAGCTTTAGAGCGTCGTTTCCAACCGGTTCAAGTAGAAGAACCTTCAGAAGAAGAAACACTTGAAATCTTAAGAGGCATCAAAGATCAATATGAAATGCACCATCAAGTTCAAATCACAGAGGAAGCCATTAAAGCAGCAGTTAAGCTTTCTACTAGATATATTGCAGATCGTTACTTACCAGATAAAGCTATCGATCTTTTAGATGAAGCAGCTTCAAAAGTGCGTTTACGTGCATTTACATCGCCAGCGAATATCAAAGAATTAGAAGATACCTTAGCAACATTAGGTGTGGAGAAAGAAGAAGCAATTATCAATGAAGAGTATGAAAAAGCTAGCGAGATAAAGCAAAAAGAAAATGAAATCAAAGAAAAAATTGCAAATGCCAAAGTAGAATGGGAAGCTAAGCATACAAAATCTGACCAAGTAGTAGGCGAAGAAGAAATTGCGGATATTGTAAGTAGTTGGACAGGAATTCCTGTAAGACGTTTGGCAGAAGAAGAAACGCAGCGTCTTAAAAAGATGGAATCTATTCTTCATGAACGTGTAGTAGGGCAGGACGAAGCGATTGTGGCAGTATCAAAAGCTGTTAGAAGAGGTCGCGTGGGACTCAAAGATCCAAATAGACCAATTGGGTCATTTATGTTCCTTGGACCAACTGGTGTCGGTAAAACAGAG
>JAGAVZ010000036.1 GCA_017941635.1 Cellulosilyticum sp. | reverse complement strand
TTAAATTTTGAATTTCTTGGACAGAATAATATTTGAGCTCTAACATGTGATGTCCCCCGTTTATTTATTGGTTGTAGGATAAGGATATCACATGATTAGGGCCAATTTTACTTGTAAATTTAACTAGCACAACTCGTTATATTATGTATAAGTAGTAAAAAGTTGACATAATTGGAGGCAGATATGGACTTTTTTAAATTAAAAGAGAACGGAACAACGGTAAAAACAGAAATTATTGCTGGTATTACGACATTTATGACAATGGCGTACATATTAGCCGTAAATCCAGATATTTTAAGTGCAGCAGGTATGAATAGACAAGGTGTATTTGTTGCAACAATTCTTGCATCGGTAATCGGATGTGTTGTTATGGGATTACTTGCAAATTATCCATTTGCACTTGCACCAGGAATGGGGCTCAATGCATTCTTTGCTTATACAATTGTTATTGGTATGGGTTATTCTTGGCAATATGCACTAGCAGCCGTATTTGTAGAAGGGATTATCTTTATTATTCTGACAGTATGTAATGTACGTGAAGCATTATTTAATGCGATTCCTGACTGTATTAAATATTCAATGAGTACAGGGATTGGTTTATTTATTGCCTTCATTGGGTTAAAAAATGCAGGCGTTGTAGTTGATGATGCAAGTAACTTAGTTGCATTAGGAAGTATGATTACACCACAAACTGTATTATGTATTGTAGGAACAATTCTTATTGTGGTATTAATGAAACGTAATGTAAGAGGTGCAATGCTTTTAGGTATCCTAATTACATGGGGATTAGGGATTGTTGCACAGTTTACAGGTTGGTATCAAGTAGATCCAGCAGCAGGTGCATATTCATTATTACCAACCTTTACAGGTGGTGGAGAACTTTGGACAGGATTTAGTGAAGTAGCCTTTAAGTTTCCAGCAGTAAGTGAAATTTTTGGTAGTGCACAGTCAATTTTCAATTTCTGTGTGATTGTATTTTCACTTTTGTTTGTAGATTTATTTAATACACTTGGTGCACTAGTAGGTGTAGCGGATAAAGCGAACTATCTGGATGAAAATGGAAAACTTCCAAGAATCAAACAAATTTTCTTATCAGATGCGATTGCAACAACAACAGGTGCATTATTAGGAACATCTACAGTTACAACATTTGTTGAAAGTACAGCAGGTATTATGGACGGTGGACGTACAGGTCTTACTGCAATTTCAACAGCGGTATGTTTCTTATTAGCTATTGTCTTATCACCAATCTTCCTTGCAATTCCATCATTTGCAACAGCGCCAGCGCTTATTGTGGTAGGAATTTTAATGTTAGATGGTATCTTAAAAGTAAACTTTGAAGACTTATCAGAAACATTACCAGCCTTTTTAACAATTGCCATGATTCCTTTTACAGGAAGTATTGCAGAAGGTATTGTATTCGGTGGTATTTCATATGTAGCGGTTAAAGTATTAGTAGGAAAAGGAAAAGATGTTAGTGTTGTAATGTATATTTTAGCAGCATTATTTACAGCTCAATTAGTATTAACGGCAATGATGCGTTAGATAAAATAGAAATTATAATAAAGAGAACTTAATATATGATATAAAAAAGAAGTGTTTAACTGATAATAAGGTTGGCACTTTTTTTTATATTTGTTATTAAGTTAGGATGATCATCCATACTGTAATGATAAATCATTATTTCTATAAGACGTATACTTAACCAAAGTAGGGGGTTAACCTAGCACTATAAGCTATGTTAATCCCTTACTTTTTATTTGGATAAACTAAGTAACATTGGATTTAAAGTTTTAATGGCTTGAAAGTGTAATAAGTTAAGTAATTGATTGAGCTAAAAGAAAAAATGTAGCTGTAAAATATAATATCAATATATCGAACGATGATAAAAAAAAATAAAAAAATGTTCATAAATTTTGTTGACTATCATATCATAATAATATATTATGTTGTGTGTAATGGCCATGTATTATGAGAACCATTATAGACAAATAATTAAATAATCCAATAATCATTACGGGGGTATAACAATGGAGTTCTTTAAACTTAAAGAAAATGGTACAACAGTTAAAAAAGAAGTGATTGCCGGAATTACAACTTTTATGACAATGGCATATATCTTAGCTGTTAACCCAGATATCTTAAGTGCAACAGGAATGGATAAAAATGGTGTATTTGTAGCAACCATTATTTCTTCAGTCATTGCAACGGTGGCGATGGCACTTCTTGCAAATTATCCATTTGCATTGGCACCAGGTATGGGACTTAATGCTTATTTTGCTTTTTCAGTTGTTCTTGGTATGGGCTATTCATGGCAGTGGGCACTTGCAGCTGTATTTGCAGAAGGTTTAATTTTTATTTTATTAACATTCTTTAACGTAAGAGAAGCGTTATTTAATGCAATTCCTAAATGTATGAAGTATTCAGTAAGTGCAGGAATTGGTTTATTCATTACTTTTATAGGTTTAAAAGGTGCAGGAGTTATTGTTGCAAATGAAAGTACATATATTGCACTAGGAGATATGTTAAGACCACAAGCTGTATTATGTATGATGGGCATTTTTATTACAGCGGTGTTAATGAAGAAAGATGTAAAAGGTTCAGCTCTAATTGGAATCTTAGTAACATATGGTTTAGGTATTATTGCAGAGCTTATTGGATGGTATCAAGTAGGGGTAGATGGTTATTCTTTAATCCCAAGCTTTGCAGGTGGATTTAATTTATTCAATGGACTTGGAAATGTAGCATTTCAATTACCAAGCCTATCAGAAATTTTTGGTAGTGCATCAAGTGTTGTTAACTTTATTATTGTGGTCTTTTCTTTCTTATTTGTTGATTTATTTGACACATTAGGTACACTCATGGGTGTGGCAAATAAAGCAGGTTATTTAAATGAAAAAGGTGAACTCCCAAGAATCAAGCAAGCCTTTTTTGCTGATGCAATTGGAACAACAGTAGGTGCATTACTAGGAACATCTACAGTAACAACATTTGTAGAGAGCTCAGCAGGTGTGGCTGAAGGTGGACGCACAGGCCTTGCAAGTATTGTAACAGCAATTTGCTTTGCTTTTGCAATCTTCTTATCACCAATCTTCCTTGCGATTCCATCATTTGCAACAGCACCAGCGTTGGTTATTGTTGGGGTACTGATGTTAGATAGTATTCTTAAAGTAGATTTTGCTGATATCACAGAATCACTTCCAGCATTTGTAACATTAATTATGATGCCTTTTGCTTATAGTATTTCAGAAGGTATTGTATTTGGTGGAATTACTTATGTGATTGTAAAAATGCTTACGGGAAAACGTAAAGAAGTAAGTGGATTAATGTATGTATTAGCTATTCTATTTGTGATTAAATTGATTTTATCTTCGCCTTCTCTTTCAATTGGTTAATTTGGTTGACTGATTTAAATGGGAATTAATGTGAAATTGTAAATAATACAGGTTGAAAAGTCTAAACCAAATAGGGATATGGTCCGATAAAAATAATATGACCATATCCTTATTTAGTTTATTTAATTTTATAAAGTATACTAATAAAAGAAATATATAAGGAAAGGCAAATTTTGCTTTGAAAGAAGGGAGACGTTCGTGACTAATGAAGAGTTTATGCAAAAAATACTTGCAGACTTTAACAGTATCAAATATTACGAGCAAAAACGCGGTTTTTTGGAAGATTTAAATTATCATGTAGGGCAGATCAAGTATTTTTATGATGAACTAACACCTAATCAAACAGGAGATCCATCAACAACCTTTTATAGGCCAAAACAACTTCCTAAAATACATCAGATTGCTTATTTTAATCTAACAAGAGGTTTTCCAAAAGAATTATATGGAGGACATTGGTGTTATGTATTTAAGTATTTTAAGACGAAATTTATTATAATACCAACAACGTCTGTTAAACCAGATTCATTGCCACCAGATAAAGAATTTCAAATGGATATAGAAGTTAAAAATTTTACAAATCATTACATAACTAGGTTACAGATTGGAGACATGAGAACAGTGGATATTCAAAGACTGTATCCTTCCAAAGGGTTTTATGATGTAACAACAGATAAACAACTCATTATCGATAACGTGAGCAGAATCTTACTAGATAAATAATATAAAAGTAAGAATATATTAATAATATGACCTAGGGCTACTTTGAAAATAAAGTAGCCCTTTATTCGTGTAGTATTTAAGATACAATTGGTTACAAATAGGTAATAAAAAAATGGGAATGATTGAAAAAAATAAATGATACCTATATAATAAATAAGATTAGTAAAAAATTATAGTGAGGAGCAAAGATGAATATGGATAGAAATACAGCCATTTTAATTACCTTTTGTTTATACCTGCTGGGTATGTTAGCAATCGGTGGTTATTTTTATTTTAAAACAAAAAATTTAGAGGACTACATACTTGGTGGTAGAAAACTAGGTAAATGGGTTACTTCAATTAGTGCACAAGCATCAGACATGAGCGGATGGCTTCTGATGGGATTACCAGGGCTTGCTTATTTGAGTGGTGTGAGTAATGCAGGTTGGACAGCAATAGGTCTTGCAGTGGGAACGTATTTAAATTGGAAAATCGTTGCTAAGAAATTAAGAATTTACACAGAAAAATGTGATAATGCGATTACATTATCTTCTTATTTTGACAAACGTTTTAATGATGAAAAGAAAATCTTAAGTATTATTTCAGCATTATTTATTCTAATATTCTTTATTTTCTATGTGGCATCGAGCTTTGTATCAGGCGGTAAGTTACTCAATAATGTTTTCCACATTGACTATGAAGTTGCGGTATTAATTGGCGCATCAATTATTATCATTTACACTTTCTTAGGTGGCTTTTTAGCAGTATGTTGGACGGATTTAATACAAGGGATTTTAATGTTTGTTGCTATTGTGGCATTGCCAGTCTTTATGATGATTACACATCAGGAAGCGATAAGCTTTGATTTAGATATTTTAAATAGTGCAAAAGAAAGCATTGCATCAACAGGTTATACTAGCTTATTTAGTCTTGAAGGTTTAGCAGGTTCAGGTGCAACAATTGGCATGGCAATCATTAGTGTGATTTCAGCAGTAGCGTGGGGGATTGGTTATTTTGGTCAACCACATATTTTAACAAGATTTATGGCAATTAGCGATCCAGAAGAAATTGGTCGTTCAAGAATAATTGCTATGGGATGGGTAATAATCTCATTAGTAGGTGCTATTTTTATTGGGATGTTAGGTCGTTCTTTAACAAATGGTCAAGTAATTGGAGATCCTGAAAATGTATTCATTGAGATGGTTGTCAATTACACACCAACTTTCTTATGTGGTATTTTATTATCTGCTATTTTAGCAGCGGTAATGAGTACAGCAGATTCACAATTATTAGTAACAGCCTCTGCTGTTTCTGAAGATTTTTATAGAGGGTTATTACGTAAAAATGCGTCAGAAAAAGAGTTAGTATGGGTAAGTCGTGGAACCATTATGATTGTAGCAGTCATTGCTTACTTTATTGCAATGGATCCTGCGAATGAATCAGTATTAGCACTAGTAGAATATGCTTGGGCTGGATTTGGTGCAACATTTGGACCAGTTGTCATTATGTCACTCTTCTATAGACAAACAACAAGACTTGCAGCTATTTGTGGTATGGTAACAGGAGGTTTAACAACAATTATTTGGCAACAGCTTGGTGAGTGGTTCCCAAATATAAGCTTATTTAGCATTTATGAAATCGTACCAGGATTTGTATTTGCTATTCTTGTAATTGTGACTGTTAGTGCATTTGACCACAAGGGTAGGGAAGAAATGCTTGCTAAAATGAAAGAAATCGAAGCTTAGGGTGCATTTCAGTTTTTTTTCATGGAATGTTCATCAAACCATCACTTAAGGCAGCTATGATAAAGATAGTTAAAGGAAGCATTAGTGTTAGGGAGGAAACAGAAAATGAACGAACAATTTAACAATGAGTTTAATCATGAAACAAATCAAGATCATCAAGTCCATTTAAATGGAGAAAATCATTTAAATGAAGAAATAAATACAAGACATACACACAGAGAAATACCAGCAATGGTAAAAGTGAGAAAAGAAAAAAAGGGAAAAGGTAAGGTAGTGGCTTTAACTTTAGCAGTTGCTTTGGCATCATTTGGAGCAGGAAGTTTATATACTTCATACAATTGGATTCAAGATCAAACAGCGAATGAAACAGTACAATCACCAGCTCCTACAAATAAAAATGAAAATAATAACATCAATCCGATTCCAACCAACGTTTCAAATGGAGGACTATCTGTAGCACAGGTAGCAAGCCAGGCAGCACCTTCTATTGTAGAAATTACAACAGAAACTGTAGCGACAGATATGTTTATGAGACAATTTGTGACACAAGGAGCAGGTAGTGGTGTAGTTATTTCAAGTGATGGTTATATCGCAACCAATAATCACGTCATTGATGGCGCATCTAAAATTACTGTACGTTTAACAACAGGCGAAGAATATGAAGCAACTTTAATTGGAACAGATTCACAAACAGATATTGCAGTGATTAAAGTAGAAGGTGCAACACTCCAGCCAGTTACTTTTGGGAATTCAGACAACTTAGTTGTAGGAGAGACAGCCATCGCAATTGGAAACCCTCTTGGACAATTAGGCGGTACGGTAACCAATGGAATCATTAGTGCACTAGATAGAGAAATTGAATTAGAAAATCAAACCATGACATTATTACAAACGAATGCAGCGATTAATCCAGGAAATTCAGGTGGTGGATTATTTAATGATAAAGGTGAACTTATTGGCTTAGTTGTAGCCAAAGTTGCACAATCATCTGATTCATCTAGTGCAGAAGGATTAGGTTTTGCAATTCCGGTTAATGTAGTAAAAGAAGTGGTTCAGTCTATTAAGGATGTAGGATATGTTCAAGGGCGTCCAGTACTTGGTGTAAGTGTTTTAGATATTAATTCTGCACAACTAGCATATCAATATGGTGTAAATCAATATGGCGTGTATATTGCTGGATTAACTGAAGGCACATATGCAGAAAAAAGTGGTTTACAAGTAGGCGATTGTATTGTAGCAGTAGAAGATACACAAGTCAGTTCTACAACAGAACTTAAGAAAATCTTACAAGGTTATAAGGTAGGGGATACTGTAAGTGTGATTGTATCTAGAAAGGGTAAATTGGCAACTGTTAAAGTAAAACTTTCAGAAAGTGTACCCGTTCAACCAAAAGAGCAAATAGTAAAGCCAAGTGATAACTAAAAGGATTTAAAGAAACTAAAAAGGTAGACTTTATCATCATCATATAAGAAGATGAAGTCTACCTTTTACTATATAGTGATACATATTGTAAATTGCCCCTTTTAGTAGAAAAAAGAGAGAATTACAATAGGGCTAGGAGGCGAAAGAAGAAATGTATAAGATTTTAGTAGTGGATGATGAAAAAATGATTCGTGAGCTAATCAAAAGATATGCTACATTTGAAGGGCATGAAGTTTTTGAAGCTTGTAATGGGATGGAGGCAGTTGAAAAATGCCGTAAAGAATTTTATGACTTAATTATTATGGATGTGATGATGCCAGAGTTAGATGGTTTTTCAGCATGCAGTGAAATTAGAAAAACATCAGATACACCAGTTATTATGCTATCCGCAAGAGGTGAAGAGTATGACCGAATTCATGGATTTGAAATTGGGGTAGATGATTATGTGATTAAGCCATTTTCACCTAAAGAGCTGATGATGCGTATACAAGCTATTATGAAAAGACGTGAAGGGAAAGATAAAACCACTGTGAATAAGAATATTGTGAAAATAGATAGGTTAATAGTGGATTTTGATGCAAGGCAAGTGAGTATAGATGGAGAAAATATAGATATGACTCCCAAAGAGTATGAGCTCTTTTTCTATATGGTAAAAAATCGAGGCATTGCCTTATCAAGGGAAAGTTTGATTAGTAATGTATGGGGATACGATTATTACGGAGATGACCGTACATTAGATACTCATATTAAACTACTACGTAAGAGTTTAGGAGAATATGCTAATCGTATTGTCACCTTAAGAGGGGTGGGATACCGTTTTGAAGAAAAATAAGATTAGTATTAGATGGCAATTATTTGGGTACTTATCATTAATGGTAGGGGTTTTGCTTGTGGTACTATGGCTTTTCCAAGTAGTTTTTATGGATAAATTTTATGAAACGATTAAGAAAAGCGAAGTGATAGATGTTAGTCAGACGATACAAGATCATATAACAAGTTCTAATCTCTATCAAATTATGGACAACTTATCAGAGAGTAGAAATCTTTGTATTATCTTAACAGATGCAACAGGTAGAAGGTTATATAGCAAAAATGCCATGGATCCAAATGCAACGATTGGGGACCTTGGAAGTAAAGAATATGTACGTTTGGGAATTGCTGCAAAAAAAAAAGGCGGACAAATGTTTGCAGATTTATATGAAATTACGATGGTATCCAATTCAATGAATGATTATAGCATGAGCCATGCCTTTCGATTTAAAAGCCCCAAAGAGGGTGCAGTAACGTATGTTAAGGTCATTGATTACAAAGGGAGTGATTATGTTCTTCTTATTAATAGCTTTATATCACCAGTTAGTGCTACGGTTAGTACTATTAGAACTCAACTTATTTATGTGACTATTATTATGATTATATTAGCTTTTGCAATGTCACTGTTTATTGCTAAGAAAATAGCAAATCCTATTATTCATATTAATGAGGCAGCTAAAGCATTGGCAACAAGTTCAGATGAAATTATTTTTGAAGGAAAGGGTTATAAAGAGATAGAGGAACTATCGAGTACCCTAAGTTATGCCTCTACAGAACTCGCCAAGACAGAAGGGTTTAGACGAGAAATAATAGCCAACGTATCTCACGATCTTCGTACACCGCTTACATTAATTTCAGGTTATGCAGAGATGATGAGAGATTTACCAGGGGAGAATAATCCTGAGAATACACAGGTGATTATTGATGAAGCAACAAGACTGACGGCATTAGTGAATGATATGCTTGATTTATCTAAGCTTCAGGCAGGCACACATGAGATGGATAAGCACGTATACAATCTCACACAGAATGTAAAAGAAATCATGCAACGCTATGCAGCCCTCACAGAAAAAGAAGGCTACCAAATTACCTTTGAATATGATGAAGAAGTGCAAATAGAAGCAGATGAACTCAAAATATCACAAGTGATTTACAATTTGATTAATAATGCAATAAATTATACAGGGGAAGATAAAACAGTTGCAGTTCGTCAGAAAATAGTTGATAATAAAGTACGGATAGAGGTCATAGATAATGGGGCAGGTATAGCTGAGGAAAATATCCCGTATATATGGGATCGATATTATAAAATAGATAAAACGCATAAAAGAGCAACCATAGGAACGGGATTAGGATTATCCATCGTACGCAACATATTAGATGCACATGGTGCAACTTATGGCGTAGAAAGTGAACTCACCAAAGGGAGTACTTTTTGGTTTGAAATACCAAGAACTATATAAAAAGAAAGAATTAGAGGGAAAAGCGATGAAATTATTTAAAAAAGTAGTAGCAGTAGTTGCAATTGCAACAATGAGTTTAACAATGGTGGCGTGTGGTAGTTCTAAGGCAGCCACAGAGATGACATCAGAAGATGAAAAGGGGCTAATCATAGCAAGAGTTGAAGGGGAACCTATTTATAAAACAATGCTGGATAATGAAATGATGCAAATGGAGTACTATATGCAACTTTACTATGGTGAAGATTACAAAAGTAATCCAGAGGTAATGGAACAATACGATGCTTATAAAAAAGATGTGGTTGAATCATTAATAGAAGCTGAAATTTTAGTGCATAAAGCAAAAGAAATGAAAAGTATTAAAGTGGATGAGAAAGAAATTGAAGAACAATTAGAAGCAACTAAAGCAAGCTTTCCAACAGAAGAAGAGTTTAATAAAGGCTTAGAAGAAAGTGGCATGACACTTGAGGATTTAAAAGAAAATATTGAGAAAAACTTACTAGTGACAAAATTAATTAGTGAGTACACAGAGAATAAAGTTGAAGTAAAAGATGAAGAGATTGAAACATACTACAATGAAAATATTGCAAACTATACAACAAAACCAGGTGCAAACATTTATCATATTCTTGTAGATTCAGAAGAAAAGGCAAATGAAGTATTAGACAAGTATAATGCAGGTACAAGTTTTGCAGATTTAGCAGCTGAGTATGGTACAGATGGTACAGCAACTCAAGGTGGAGCATTAGGCTTTATTGAATATGATACAACAAGCTATGATCAAGATTTTATGGCAGGGGCTAAAGAATTAGGTGAAGGTGAAATTTCTCAGCCAGTAAAAACACAATTTGGATGGCATTTAATTAAAGTAGATGGCGTTCAAAAAGAGGAAGTCGTACAACCTCTTGAAGAAGTGAAAGAAACAATCGAAGCGACATTAAGAAGCAGCAAAGCAGAAACACTTCTAATGGAAGATTTAGAGAAATGGAAAGAAGATGTGAATGTTGTTCGCTTTGAAGAAAATTATAAAACAGAAGTTGTAGAAGCTGAAACAACAGAAGATACTACATCAGAAACAACTGAAGAAACTAATACAGAAAATACAGATTCTGGTGATACACAAGAAACAACACCAACAGCAACTGCAACACCTGCTCAATAAAGAAATGTAGGTAAGTTATTAATAAGCAGCATTTAAATATAATAAAAACAGGTGATTCCAAAAGGAACACCTGTTTTTTATTAGGTTCTACGTCAATAGTTGGGGTATCCTAAGTTATACAAGAAATTTATGGTAGGTAGATGAAGCGAAAACTTCATCTACCTATTTTTTGCATAATCCATATGCAAGATTCGATTTCTAAATCGATTAAAGTTACGATATCC
>JAGAVZ010000035.1 GCA_017941635.1 Cellulosilyticum sp. | reverse complement strand
TTTACAAGAATTTGTAGTATGATTAGGGTAGTCCATAGTGATTATCCTTTCTGTTAAGTTTTTGTTGTGGTAACTTTAGCTTAACACAGAAAAGTCACTATGGGCTTTTTTATTTAGTTCAATTTGATTTTACAATGAGCCGTTTGAAAGAAAAAGTTAAAAAGTTGAATACCTAAAATATCGGATGAAAAGTCAGTAAGCTCAATATAGATAGAACCATTAGGGTGGTGCCATAATGTAGCAGTCATCTTATAGGCAGTGACCATTTCTAAAAAGGTACTTTCTTTAGAAACCACACATTCTTCTTTTGTAGCTTTTCTTTTCAAATCAGCAGGTATAAATTGTGCCAATGATTTGTGAAGAAGCTGTCTTTGAGATTCAATATAGTAATAATCTTTTACAGGCTCTAGGCCATGATTTAATGAGCCTGTATAAAGCGGAATATCTATATAAAGTACACAGGTATCCTTGATATAAGAAAAATTAAAATGAGATGCAGTTCCCTTAAAAGAAGTTAGAAAAGGGTTAGGTCGTTTAATGGCAAGTTGCATCCTATCTTCTTTCCTGGAGGATTCTATTAATTGCCACTCTTGGCATTCATATAAAGTCATATAAAGTTCCCAAAAGAGCAGTGTGCTATGCAGTTCTTCTTTTTGATGTTCCAAAATACAGGTTTTATAGATGGGAACTCTGCTTGCTAGATAAGTTTGATAGAGTTTTACAATATCATAGCCAGTCGATTGGCTATGACGTATGAAGTCAAATAAAGGTTCAACTTGCATGCGGTTTTTGCCAAAGTGCTTGAGTACATCCTTTAAATCAATGAGTTTCATACGTAAGAAGAGGGCAGTATCTAATTGATAATGTTCTAATCTAGCAAGAATAAAAGGAAATTCAAATCCTTTGCCGTAATAACTATAAATGGCATCATAGTTTTTAATAAAGGCTAAGAATTGAGCCAATAGAATAGCTTCTTCATCAGGTTGTTCCAAAAATAAATGGGTTGTTGTGCGCTCGCCTGAATCATCTAGATAGGTTAACCCAATACTAATAATTTGATCTTGGTCACGTTTTAACCCAGTTGTTTCGATGTCTAATAAAAGAGATTGACTAGCAAGTTGCATCTTGACCTCTTTCTAAAGCTTACCAATAGCTTGGAGATATTTTTCTAAAGAAAGACTTAAGTTCAGTGCATCGCAAGCTTTTTTGTAGTCTGCTAAGCTCTTATTATTAAGTTTGTTTTCTGATTTTAATAAGGCTTTAATTAAGATATTTTTAGGGGTATGCGCCATGTCAATAAACTCCATAACAGAGACATCATAGCCACAACTTTCAAGAAGCTGTGCACGTAGACCATCTGTCATCAGTGCGGCAATACGTTCCTTTAAAATCCCATGTTTTAAAATAGGGGAAAGGGTGTCATTTTGAATTTGTGTATATGCTTCGTGGTGACAGCATGGTACAGCTAAAATAACTTTAGCCCCCCAGCCTACAGCTTTTTCTAAAGCAGCATCGGTAGCAGTGTTACAAGCATGGAGTGAAACTACCATATCAATCGGTTGGTTTGTTGTGTAGTTACCAATATCACCTACTTGGAAATGAAGATGGGCGTAATTTAATTGACGAGCTAGTGCATCACAATAAGCAATTACATCTTCTTTTAAATCTAATCCTACAACCTCAACATTTTTGTTTAAAATAACTGTTAAATAATGATATAAGGCAAAGGTTAGATACGATTTACCGCACCCAAAGTCGATAATGCGAATAGGGTCTGCTTTAAGCATATCTGTGCAATCTGCTACAAATTCAAGATAGCGATTAATTTGTTTATATTTATCATATTTAGAAGGTTTGATTTTACCTTTTTCATCCATGAGTCCTAATGCTTTTAGGAAATCATGAGAAGATGGTGTGTCTAAAAGATAATTCTTTTGTCTATTATGAGAAAGTGTTGTAGGTGCCTTAAGTGTAGGTGCAAGCTTTTTGATATGCACATTTCCTTTTTTGTTAACAAGGCAGGCAAAGTCATTTTGACTTGTATAAAGCTGTACTTGTTTATAGCCGTTACAAGTTGTTTGAAGTAAGTTTTCAACTTCTGAAAGGGCAATGTTTTCGTGTAATTCTTTTTGCCCTTTTGTTTGGGTTACTTGTAGCATTAATGTATCTTTAATTTGTACAGGTCTAATGACAATTTTTTGTGCACTTTCTTTATGACGTGGATTACTCCAAATGCCTTTAATAAAAGTATTTTCATTCAGTACATCTTGTAATAAGGTCATTAATTCATTCATGATGGTTCTCCCAGTTCTATTTACAAATTTCTTGGTGAAAATTATAACATAGTTTAGAAACTCTCACAAGGTAACTCCAATAGAGACCCATAAAGAGATAAAAGGAAAAATAAAACGAGAATGTGTTATAATAAGAAGAATAAGAAAAGAGGTGAGGTCATGTTTGAAGCAGATTATGAAAAGCTCAATAAAGAACAAAAAACGGTTGTGGATGAGCGAGAGCATAATTTACTTGTTTTAGCACCTGCAGGTACAGGAAAAACAAAAGTGATTGCCATGCGTACAGCACGTCTCATTGAAGGTGGTATAGAACCGAATCAACTTCTATGCCTGACCTTTACCAATAAAGCAGCTAAGGAAATGAAAGAACGTATCCAACTTTATTTGCCGAAAGAAGGTAAAGAAATTTTAGTCAAAACGTTTCATTCATTTTGTTATTATTTGATTTGTCATGAAAAAGAAGCATCCCATTTTTCTTTTCCATGTACAATTATAGATGAAGCAGATAGTTTGGAAATTGTTAAGAAGATTATTCACCAAAATGGGTTAAATGATGACCATTTATATTATCCCCTTCTATTAACTTTTTTTGAAAATGTTAAGCGTTATGCACTCAGTTTACCTGTTGAAGAACGTTATGAGTGGAATAAGGTGATTCGAAAGTTTTTAGCTGAAAGTAAGGGGCAATATCATAAAAGTGATGCATTTATCCGTCAGTTTGGATTAAAAATCTTTAATACTTATACACGTTATTTAAGAGAAAATAATAGTATTGATTTTATGGATATTGTGATGGAGGCTAAATATCTATTGGAGCAGGAAGAAATTGCTTGTAAATGGCAGAATTATTTTAAAGTCATTCAAGTAGATGAGATGCAGGATACGAGTGTAAGAGAATATGAGATTATTAAGTTATTAGGTGAAAAAGCCAAGCTTTCTTTATATGGTGATTTCAACCAAACGATTTATGAATGGAGAGGTTCTAATCCAGTGAGTATGATAGAAACCTATCGTAAGGATTTTAATCCAACAGATATCCATTTACAACTGAATTATCGCTCCACACAAGTATTACTTGGTGCAGCTAATGACTATATTAGAAACAGTAAGCTCTATCCAAGCTTATGTCATGCCCATTCTGTGACGACAGGTGAAAAAATAGAGCTTTTAGAAGCAGCCAATCAAGCCGATGAAATCAATTTTTTAGCACATCAAGTTAAAGAGTCGTTGACACGAACGAAACAAGTCGCAGTCCTCACACGAACGAATCAATATGCCAAAGAGATTGCAGATACCTTTACAAAAGCTGGGATCTCTTGTTCAGTGATTGAAGATACAAAATTATTTAGAAAAAAAGAAATTAAAGAGTTACTTGCCTTTTATGAACATGCTATTAATGAAAGAAATGGAAATGCGTTATTAAAAATTAGTGAGCATCCGTATATGAATATGCCAGCATGGCTTATGCGGGATTTAAGAAAAACAAAAGAGTGCTATATGTACTTGCATGATTGGTTTAAAATGGACTCCAGAGATCCTTATCAAGAATTAGTAGAAGCTTATGAACATGATAAAATTGTTGTTTTAGATGTAGAGTCGACAGGTCTGTGTACAACAAAGGATGATATTGTACAGATTGCTGCTATTGTATATGGTAAAAAAGGTGTTATAAAAAAGCTAGATATCTTAGTGAAACCCACTCAATCTGTCGGAGATTCTTATGTGGTACATGGCTTTTCAGACGAACAGTTAGCACGTGAAGGATTAGAGCCAGAAGAAGCATTGGATATTTTAACACAGTTTGTACAAGACTATGTGATTGTTGGACATAATATTAATTATGATATGCAGATTATTAATAGTATGATGAGTCGTTATCAGAAATCTATGTTAGTTAAAAATAGAGTGTATGATACTTTAGACTTAGCGTATAAAGTATATCCTAAGTTACCAAATCATAAGTTAGATACTTTATCTAAGCTT
>JAGAVZ010000296.1 GCA_017941635.1 Cellulosilyticum sp. | reverse complement strand
TGATATCATGTAAGTGCATCTGGAGTCCTCCGTATATAGTTTAGTTCGCACTTACTACATTACAGGATAACAGGTGCATTTTTTATGTGTAATATTTGGTATTTAGTTTGTCAAGCACAGTTCATGGTGATGAACCAAAAAACCTTGAAATATCAATGTTTTTAACATTAGAAGAGATAATATAAAATAGAATAGTTCAATAGAGCATGGGAGTTCAAATCCCCTTCTCTGCATAATCTCAATTGGTTTTTTAAATACCTACATAGGAAGGCCCGTCAATAGTGGTAAATAGACTATTGGCGGGCTTTTTTCATGCTTAAAAGAATCAATATGTGCAAGCTGGTAGGATTCAAACTTTTGATGAATGATTCTCCTATTATATTTTTATGTATTGGGCAACATATATGTTAGAAATACAAATAAGAAAACCGAGAGGAGAAGAGAATCATGAAAGAAAGAAAAATTTATAAAAATGCACAAGGTAGATTTCAAGTAGAAGAGGATTGTTCTTATTTTACATCTGGAGATAGCATAATATTAAAGATTAATGATGAGTGGGTCAATGGGATAGTAGAGCATGATGGTGCTGGGGAATACGGCTTGATGGTAAATGGTGAAATGGTGACGCAGCTCTGTAATGGGATGACTGTAAGAATAGATTGATTAGGGATTAGTTTAGGCTAGTCCTTTTTATTTGCCCTGCGTCCAGCTAAGATAGACTATGCTTGATGAAAGAAACTGTAAGTTTTCAGTAATGTAATGACAATGTATGAGTATCATTGTTATAATTAGAGTGAATAAACTAATTTTTATTGATTTATTAAAAAATATAGTGGGGTGACAGAAAAATGCTTACAGGAGAAATCAGAAACAAGATTGATAAGATATGGGAGACATTTTGGACAGGAGGGCTGACTAATCCTCTTGAAATGATTGAACAATTTACATACTTACTTTTCATCAAACAACTTGATGAAGTAGAAACAGCCAAAGAAAGTGATGCAGTGATTTTAGGACTGCCTTATGAGGGAATGTTCCCTGCTGACAAACAGCATCTAAGATGGAGCCAGTTCAAAGACAAAGAAGCAGAAGAGATGTATAACATTGTGCTTAATGAGGTCTTTCCATTCATTAAGACCTTACATCAAGATGGAGATTCAGCTTACTCAAAGTATATGGGAGATGCAATCTTTAAAGTACCAACGCCTCTGCTCCTTTCAAAGGTTGTAGATGGTATCAATGGGCTGGATGTGAAAGATAGAGATACCAAGGGAGATATTTATGAATATCTACTTTCTAAGGTGGCGACATCTGGAACAAATGGTCAGTTTAGAACACCAAGACACATTATTAAGATGATGGTAGAACTTATGAAACCAACACCAACAGATACTATCATTGACCCTGCTATGGGGAGTGCAGGATTTTTAGTCGCATCAAGTGAGTACCTAAGAGATAACCATAGTGACCTGTTCCTAAATGCAGGACTCAAGGAACACTACAATAATGATATGTTCTATGGGTTCGATATGGATAGAACTATGCTTCGCATTGGGGCAATGAATATGCTTTTGCATGGTGTAGACAATCCTAACATTGAGTACAGAGATAGTCTCTCGGAGAATAACAAGGACATGGAAAGGTACAGTCTAGTGCTTGCCAATCCGCCTTTTAAAGGATCATTGGATTATGAGTCAGTAAGAGCTGATCTACTTAAGGTTACTAAGACAAAGAAAACAGAGCTTCTATTTTTAGCCCTTATTCTTAAAGTGCTTAAAACAGGCGGTAGAAGTGCAACAATCGTTCCAGATGGCGTTTTGTTTGGTAGTAGCAATGCCCATAAAGACATTAGAAAAGAGATTGTAGATAACAACAAGCTTGAAGCAATCATCTCTATGCCAAGTGGTGTGTTCAAACCCTATGCAGGGGTTAGCACGGCTATCCTTATCTTTACTAAGACAGGGGCAGGTGGAACGGATAAGGTTTGGTTCTATGATATGAAAGCGGATGGGTATTCATTAGATGATAAGAGACAGCCTATTGAACAGAATGATATTTCAGACATCATTGAGCGTTTCAATCATTTAGAACAAGAGCAAGATAGAAAACGTACGGAACAAAGCTTCTTTGTGGATGTTGAAGAAATTAGAGGCAATGGTTATGACCTCTCTATTAATAAGTACAAAGAGATTGAATATGAAGAAGTAGAGTATGCTCATCCAAAAGAAATCATTGCAAATATCAAGAAGCTCGAAGCAGAAGTAAATGCAGGAATTGAAGAGCTTGCAGCGATGTTGGAGGAATAGAGAGATGAAAAGCGAATTGACTCATATGAAAATACATGAACTTCCTATATATATATCTGATGGAAACTATTCAAGTAAGTATCCGACAGCAGAAGAAATGCTAGACGAGGGAATACCATTTGTTAGAGCAAACAACCTAAGTGGCAATATTGTAGAGCTGTCTGATATGAAGTATATATCTATTCACAAACATCAGGAATTGCTTAAAGGTCATATAAAGGAAAATGACATTCTAATTTGTGTAAGAGGTGACATTGGCAAAACAGCAGTTGTACCTAAAGAATTAGATGATGCAAATATTAATGCACAGTTAGCATTACTAAGAATAACAGATGCCAAGAAAGTATATTATAAATACTTATTGTATGCAATGAAATACGACGGTTTTTTAATGCAGGTAAAGCAAAATCAAACTGGTACAGCTTTAAAACAATTGCCTATTAATAAACTAAAAGACCTCAATATTGTAGTTATATCAATAGAAAAGCAAATAAAGATAGCTGAGGTATTAGATAAAGCACAATCTCTTATTAACAAGCGTAAACAACAAATACAAGCTTGTAATGAACTCATTAAATCCCAATTTATAGAGATGTTTGGAGACCCATTAACAAACTCAAAAGGATGGGATGTATATAATGTTTCTGAGGTATGTACTAAAATTACTGATGGGGAACATAAAAACCCAGAGTTCATCTCTCAAGGTATACCTATGGTAATGGCAAATAATGTAAGAGAATATGTAGTACTTGATAATTGTAAATATATATCACAAGAAGATTATGATAAGTTCTCTAAAAAGTGTAATCCTGAATATGGGGATGTTTTACTTGTTAGTAGAGGTGCAACTATAGGGCGATGTTGTAAAAATAATCTTAAAGTACATTTTGCATTAATGGGGAGTGTAATACTTCTTAAACCTAATAATGACGTAATTAATGCAGATTATCTTATGGCATGGTTTATGCAAGAGAGTATTAAGCCATATATCTATCAAACATCTTCTGCAACTGCCCAACAAGCTATATACATGAAGGATTTAAAGGAAAAACGCATTATATTGCCACCTATTAAGCTACAAAATGAGTTTGCACAGTTTGTTCAACAGGTCGACAAATTGAAATTTGGAATGGAGCAAAGCCTCAGGGAGTTAGAAGCTAATTTTAATTCATTAATGCAAAGAGCATTTAATGGAGAACTTTTTTAGGATTCATATAATAGGGATTGATACTAACTAAATGATTAATCTACATTTAGATGGTAATACTCAGTTATAACTTTAAAACAAAGATAGCTGAGAGGTGATTCATCATGAAGGATAAAGTGATGACTGATATTCAACAAGGTATGATAGAAATTTTAAATAATGAACAAATGGAAGTATTACAGAGAGTCATAGAGCGTGCTTTATGGGGGAAGCAGGTTATTGTTTTAGAAGAGAGTGAAGAGGATATAAGTATTAAAAATGAAGAAATGCTCAAAATATTTATAGCTGCTAAACAAGTAGAGGGATGCTCGGATAAGTCACTTAATTATTATCGAACAACACTAGCTCAGATGATAAAAAAGATTGATAAACCAATTAAACAACTGACAACAGAGGATTTAAGAGGGTATTTATCAGATTATCATAGTAAAAGTAGAGCAAGTAAGGTAACCCTTGATAATATACGGCGCATTATTTCAAGTTTTTTTAGTTGGCTAGAGGAAGAAAATTATATTTTAAAGAATCCAGCTAGGCGTATTCATAAAATACGAACAGGCAATACAGTAAAAGAAACGTATACGGATGAAGAACTGGAACTCATGAGAGATCATTGTCAGTCATTAAGAGATTTAGCAATGATAGATATACTTGCATCGACAGGAATAAGAGTAGGTGAACTAGTTGCTTTAAATATTACAGATGTTGATTTTGATAGAAGAGAATGTGTTGTTTTAGGAAAAGGTGATAAGGAACGAAAAGTATATTTTGATGCAAGGACAAAAATCCATTTACAGAGGTATTTAGCACAAAGGCAGGATAGTAATAACGCACTTTTTGTGACACTAAATAGACCTTATAATAGATTAGAAATTAGTGGAGTTGAGATTAGATTAAGGGAGATGGGCAGAAAGTTAAATATTACAAAGGTTCACCCACATAAGTTTCGCAGAACTTTAGCTACTAGGGCAATTGATAAAGGAATGCCTATAGAGCAAGTTCAGGTTTTATTAGGGCATACAAAGATTGATACAACGTTACAGTATGCAATGGTAAGTCAAAAAAATGTTAAGTTATCACATCAAAAATATATAGGATAAAGAAAACGTTTACTGATACTTGAATGTAAAGAGTATTACTTTATCTCATGATAGGAGTACTTATGACAAAAAAGGAAATAAAAAGATTTTTAGAGTTACATCCAGATAAGCCTATTTCAGCTGCAAAATTTGAGTATAGTTGGTATTTGATGCCAGAAGCATCAGAAATAGCGAATACTATACTTGAGGAAACCATTAAAAAAACAGAAGAAGATTTGATGTATGAAACTAAGATTGCCAAGATAGATAATCCAGAAGAGTTGCTACATTTGATGAGAAAGAAACTTTCTGGATTAAATAGAAGTGCTTTACGTAAAAAAATATTGGAATATGAAGAAGGAATGCTTCCATTGATTCAAAGAAAAGCACTAACTAGTATGCAAGATATTTTTATTGAAAATACATTACATTTTTTACTACACAGTAAGGTGAACGAATGCAAATGGATTATTGATAATTATCAAGTTTTTAAAAGTGAGTATTTGAAGTCAATGCTATGTCTTGTACTTGGGTTTAGAGGGGATAAATCTTTAATCCCAATGATGATGAAGGAGACAGAAAGATTTGAAAGATATTATCCAGAGGAATCTTATGAACAGGCTCCTTTACTTGCAATACAAGAATTAGCAGTACGATTTTATAATTAATTTTGCTAAGTAAAGTATCGTTGGAAAATAACTTAAGATAAACAAATTTAAAGAACTACAGAATCTAAAATCCCAATTTATCGAGATGTTTGGTGACCCAGCGTTTAATACAAAGGGGTGGGATGAAGTGGAGTTGGCTACACTACTTAGGGCAAAACCATCAAATGGCTTTTTTGCTAAGAATAATGAGTACTGTGAGAATGGAAATGCAAAAGTAATGTGGTTAAGCGATGTAATTAATAGGATGTATTCGAATACAGAAGGGTTAAAACAAGTGAATGTGTCTGAAAAGGAATTAGATAAGTATAGAGTTCGGTATGGAGATTTATTGTTTTGTAGGTCATCTTTGAATAGAGAGGGCATTGGTAAAGCAACAGCCATCCCACCTAATATAGATGATTGCACTATGTTTGAATGCCATGTTATAAGAGCACCATTAAGTTTAGAAAAATGTATACCTGAGTTTATACAGATTCAAACAACACTAGACTATTTTAGAAACCAAGTATTTTCAAAATCTAAGACAGCTACAATGACAACTATAGGGCAAGAAGGAATTGTGAGTACAAAGGTTATTAATCCACCATTAGAGAAACAAAAAGAGTTTGTAAGGTTTATTGCTCAAGTCGACAAATTGAAATTTGAAGTGGAACAAAGCCTTTGATTATAGAAGTTGTAAGTTATGTACAAACAAACATATAATAAATACAGGAAAGTTTACCTAATCATAAGATTATACAGAGTTAAAAAAGGTTATTACGATTAACTTATTAGATTTTAATTATTTAGGAACTAAGAAATATCATAATTCCTTTCATCTTTGGGAGGATACAGAGAAAGATTATTTATTAAGTGATTTAGTCGAAATTCATTTTATTGAATTACCTAAGTTTAGAAAGATGTATGAAAAGCATTCAGATAATATTGCACTTGATAGATGGTTACTATTCTTACAACAAGATGTTAGTAAAGAGAAATTGGAGGAGCTGGTAGAAATGGATTTAGGTATTAAAATGGCAGAGGAAAAGCTAGAGCGTTTGAGTAGTGATCCAGAAACAGTTGCCTTATATCAAGCGAGAGAAGATGCAGCTCATGAACGTGCGAATTTAATTAGTACGGGAGTTCAACAAGGTATTCAACAAGGTATTCAACAAGGTATTCAACAAGGTATTCAAC
>JAGAVZ010000295.1 GCA_017941635.1 Cellulosilyticum sp. | reverse complement strand
GGCGACTCCTCGCCCCCCAGACTTACCAGAACTTCTAATGAATAAATATTATCATATGGATGTGAATTGTTCAAGGGGAAACTTACAATCCAACATTCCAGCTAACACTAAACTATGCGAAGTATGTGGTGAAAGATTTGAATTCGAACATAAAGTTGGGAAACCAGAAATATATTGTTCAAAATGCAAGAAAACTATTGAATTAGAAAAAACTAGAAATAGGGTAAAAAAATACAGAGAAAACAATTAACCGTTACATCATAATTTTAATCAAACATCTACAACCATTGATACACAATGCTTTGAAGCACATTTGTTGATATACAAGACGTTATTCAAAATAGTTATTTAGGGAAGGGTGTAATGCTAAGGAGTTAGATGTTTCACTCCTAGTAGGTAAAATAGGCTTTCTGGTATGTAATCGCCTTTCGCCACTTGTGGAGAAATCAAGTTCTTTTGGTGAACCTGTTCTTGGATGTCATTTAACCTGATACGTACATTGTACGTTTCCATGATTTGACCTAAGTGCGATAATAGCACCTCTAGTAGAAACTCTAAACTCTATAATTCCTTTTAAAGAGGAAATAGACTACCTCTCTCATTTTCTATTTTGTGTCTTCCTCAAAGGAATAGACTAACATTGACACTTTTTGAGTTTTTCTCAGTTTTGTGAAAAACCTTCCTGTATTGACTGAGTGGAATTTTCCGTTGAGGAATACCATTGAAAATACTACAATTTTAAGCATTTTTTACACGATGATATTTTAAAACCCCTTATGTATCAACGGTTTGAGGTGTATTGAAAAGGGGCATATAGGAGGGGATAATATTCCTTTTAAAATATACAAAAAACGAAGAAATTCCTAGACATAACTTTTTGAAACATAATATTTTCAATGGTTTGAAGGCTATTGAAATTTACGGTATAGGAGGGGATAATATTCCTTTAAAAATCAACAAAAATAGAAGATATTTGCTAAGACTAAAAATGAAAATCTAGTAACATCAATGGTTAGAGGCTAATTCTAATCTCTGCCTATGGAGGGTAAGAGAAAATTAACAATTTAGAGTAAAAAAGTGTGTGATATTTTTAACAATATAGTGTTATCAACGGTTTGAAGTGTGCTAAAAAGGGGCATATAGGAGGGTAAGAGAAACAATAGGTAAAGATATTGTCTTATGCGAAGTGTGTGGTGAAAGATTTGAATTTGAACATACAAGGAATCGTGTGTATAAACATAGGAAATTAAAAATGTAACGGTTTTAAACATATCTGTATCCATTGACTATCAATGTCTACAGGACTTATGTAACTCTGTCTATATGGATAGAATATAGAGTGATAGGAATAATGTTCCAACCAGACCTAATAGTAAGTTGTGATTTACAACCTACTAACAATAGGAAAAGATATTGTCTTATGTGAAAGATGTGGCGAAAGAGTTGAAAAAGTTAATAATAAGAAAAAAATGTGCAAAGAATGTGCAAGAAAAGAAAATATTAGAAAGACAATCGAGAGAAGAAAGTTTAAAAAATGTTTGAAATAGAAATAAGTAAGAACCGTTGATATTACTACATTTTTCAAAAGCCCTAATTTTAAATAGAATACTTGAAACCATTGACTATCAATGAATCTAGCAATTTTGAAGCTTAAAAACAGGATGTCCTTTAAGGGAGAGTATAGTTTTTATTATTTTTTAACCCTAACGTATCAAATAAATTAGAAAGGAGAATTATAATGAAAAGATGTACGGTTTGTGGAGAGAAATTTATCCCAAACTCAAATAGACAAAAATATTGTTCCGATTGCAAAAAGAAAGTATTAAAGGAACAGCGTGATAAAGCAAGAGATAAATATTATAGAAAGAAGTTTGGTAATAACGAAAAATAAACTTTGTTATATAGACTTATGCCATAGTTCCTATATAACATATTGGAATTGTATGGGGCAAGGGTGGTTCGATTCCCCAACGAGTTTGGTTTAATCCCCATTCATTTTATCATCTAAGAGGGTATCTAAACTATAGGTATCCTCGCTTTCAAATAAGTCAAATATACGGCATTTAGATTTTTAAAATGGGTAATATATCGTAAATGTAATTTTAAATCAACTGTAGAAGCCCTATAGTAAAATAATACTCAAAACCGTTGATACATAAGGCTTTGAGAGGATTGGGTATATTTATACAAAACCTAGTATTTGCAAGGGTTACAGGGATTTATAAAAATTAAACTAAATATAAAAAAGGTATCGTTCTGAACGATGCCTAAAATATATGAAGGTGTCCTTAATGGATGCCTTTTATTATGCCAAAAAATAATAAGAAATGGAGAGTGTTGCAAATGGTAAATGAAAAAAATCTAAACAAAATTGAAAGTGAAAGAATTGCAAAGGTACTTGAAAGAAAGGCTAATATAATAACTTTACACATGGATGCCTTTGGTAGTGTGGAAAATTACATAGCAACTGTAATAAGAGATTCAAATTCTCTTAGAAGGCATGGTGAAGTAATTTATATTGATACTGATGGAGAAATCATACTACCATACCAAGCAGAGAAGATTGCCAAAAATGTTGATGAATTTAAAGAATTTCTACTCAAACACAATAAGCCATACACATCATATGATAAGGAACTAAGTATCATGTATCCAATCGAAGTGGAGAAGTATATATGCTTTAACAAAAGGCTTATGCGACAAATTGGAGAATGTGCCGACTTAACACACGCAAAACGTAAACTGAACCACCTAGCAAACCTACTAAGGCAGTATAAAATGTACCAATTCAATGATAAATGTATTGAACCGATCAGAAGTAAAACAATCGACCAAGAAATAATGGATGAATGTTGTAGCCACCTAGAGTAATAGGTGGTTTTTATATTACTAAAAATAAAAGGAGAGTAACACAATGGAAAACAAAACAACTATGATTGAAATTGATTTAATTAAGGTAAATGACAGAATCAGAAAGGATTTTGGAAACATTGACCAACTAGCACAAGACATAAAAGAAAATGGACTTATCAATCCTATCTTAGTAACACCTAACTATGAATTAATTGCAGGGGAAAGACGTTATCGTGCTATTAAAAGTTTAGGATGGAAAACTATTGAAGTTAGAGTTATGTCAGTACGAGATGCACTACATAAGTTGAAATTAGAAATTAGTGAAAATGAATACCGTAAAGACTTTACATTCAGAGAAAAAATTGAATGGAGTAAAATGCTTGAACGTGAATATTCAAAGATTGCCAAAGAAAATATGAGTAAAGGTGGCAAGGGTGACAAAATATTGGAAACCTTTGATAGAAACAAAACTATTGCACAAGAAGTAGGATTTGGTAATAAGGAAACTTATCGTCAAGCAAAATTTATCTATGAAAATGCAGATGATGATACATTGGATGATTTAGATAAAGGTAAGGCTACTATTAATGGAGTGTATAAGAAACTCAAAACAAAAGACAAAAATGTCGGATGTAAAAGCACTAAAGTCAATAATAATGAGTACGATTTACAAATTAAGATTAAACAGTTAGAACATGAAAAGGAACAAAAGGATAGAGAAATAAATAGCCTTAAAGCTAGGTTGAAAATAGCAGAAGAATCCAAAGAAAGATATAAGGCTATGGCTAGTATGTTTGGTGGTGTAAGTGTAGGACTTGATAAAGCTGAGTACAGAAAACTAGCTAAGGTATGTCATCCTGACAACGGTGGTAGTGAAGAATTAATGAATATTATAAGCAAATTATACAAGAAATAAGACACTTATCATGTGATGGTAGGTGTCTTTTATTATGCAAAAAACAATAAAAGGAGAGTGTTACAAATGGAAAACACATATGCAATTAGATGGATAGTACAGGATTTAGAAACAGGTAAGGTTAGACACGTGCCAGAAAATGGAAATGTAACCACTAAGACACCACAGGAAGTTAGAAGTGATAGACAACAAGCCTTTCTCAACAAAAAAGAAAATCAGAAAATCTTTAATAAAATGGTTAATGATAGGATGGGTAACTTCTATTTCTACTTTTACAATAGTGGCTTACAGGCATTAGATGTAAAGGAATCTATCAAGACAAGATTTTTATATCTCGCTACATATAGTGGATATGCCAAAGATGGTGGCTACATTTGTCACGATAATGGGAAGAAGATGAAACGTAAGGACGTACAGGAACTATTAGGGTTATCAACTAAGCATTGTCAAACTACAATCAATGAATTGGTTAAATGTGGTCTACTGTTTGAAGATGGTGAATACTTACAAGTTAATACCACAGTAGCACATAAAGGTGAATTAAAAGCCACTAAGAAAAAATGCGACTATACAAGGGTGTTCTTGAATGGTGTTAGAAATCTTTACAAGAATTGTACTGCTACACAACATAAGCAATTATATTATCTGTTTAGGCTATTACCATATGTTAATTTAAAATTTAATGCTATATGTCAGAATCCAACGGAAGAAATAGCTGAGGATGTTATTGCGTTAAGATTAAATGAAATTTGTGAATTAGTTGGAGTAGATAAAACAAATATGAGTAGATGGAAAAGAGATATGTATAAATTAGAAATATTTGGTTGTCCTGTGATTAAGGGAATAGAAGGTAAATATGGGATGTGGTTTAAAGTGAATCCTAGAGTAATGTATGGAGGAACAGAAGGACACATGGAAGAATTAGACAAACTATTATGTTCTGATTTTAGTATCAAATAAAAAAGTAGTCATTTCAGTCCGAATTTAGCCCAAAAAGTAGTCATTTCGGTCCGAATAACAAAACCCTGTAACCATTGATATATAAAGGTTAGATGGCATTTTTGAGGAAGTTGGTTCTATTGATATATATTGTTGATGTAGACAGCCAATAGAGATGGAATGTTTATAGCCTATATAGAGTTGAAATTTTAGATACTTGCTGGAAGAGGTTATATCTTTGCAATGTTTAAGAAAATGAAATCACAAATCTCCCCTTGCTAGGGGAAGTGAGTGTAGGGTAACGAAACGAACTAGGGGTAGATATTAGTAGACTTGAAGTAGTCATAACATAGTGGGATAGGGAAAGGACACTTCCTACAGTCGTGTCTTAGCATTTCCCTCCCACACCCAACCCAATGCACTTAAACTTTCATAACAGCTTATAAATATAAATTATGAAATTTAGGAATAGGTGCAGAAAAGGTATTAAATAGACTAGAGGATACCCTCTTAAAACCCCCTTAATAACCTAAAAAATAAGTATGCTATGATGTTTTGATATATATACGTTCGCTGGTGCTTTCTTTATATATCATACCGTATTTTAATGGCGACATAGGAAAACTGAAATTATACTATATGGTTGTACTAGAATGAATATATTTACATTTATGCAATATAGGAGGGTTAGCAAATAATTGTCAACCTTTACAAATAAAAATAAAATTGGAGAGTGATGTGTAATGGTATTAGGAAATGTTATATTAGCTGGTGCAGTAGTGGTTACATTAGGAGTATTAACTATTATGCTAAAAGTTGATGAAGTTAAAAGAAATAGTAGACGTATTATTGGTGATGCTACTAAAGAAGTAAAGAAAATTAGTGACGATATGAAACACCACAGGGAAGACTATGGTAAGAAAATAGAAGAATTATATGCTAATGCTGAAAAGGTATTAAATAAAGAATATGCAGAACCACTAGCAGATAATGAAATAGAAATGCTTAATGACTTATTACAACGTGCAAAACGTGATGATAGATTTAAAGACAATATGGAAAATATGGATTTTTGGTTTATTACATATGAATCTATACTTGCAAGTTGTAGAAGTAATAAAAGATATTGTAATGAAATTAAACATGAAATGGAGAGTGATAGATAATGAATGAATTAAAACGTACTTATAGCTTAAATCTTATTGCATGGCTAAGAAGTCATGGTGTAGAGGTTACTGTACATTTTGAAAATCATAGGATTTTTGGTGTATATGAGGAAAGTACCAAAACTATATTATTGAAACAGATGTATCGTGAAGATGAAGAACTACATAGATTTTTGAATGAGTTTAAGATGTTAAAGCAGACTAAATAAAGGTATTTGTTGAATGAATAGGTTTAGCAAATATCTTTTCTAATTTGCATAGAGAAAAGGTATAAAGAAAAGGTATAGGCTTAGTTTGAATAATAAGTCATAAAGAAAAGTATCCGACATCATGTGCCATAGAAAAGTAATATGTAAAACGTGGCAGACAATATAAGAAAAGTTGTATTACTCACAAATAAAAAGGTGAGTGGTACAGATGGGATACAATTTTAATGAAGATTTAAAGAAGGCAGAAATAAGTGAAATGAAGTTTTATGAAAAGGCTAAAACATATAGTAAATATACAGTAGAGGATGTTAGGAATGAAAAGGCATATCAAGAAATAGATGTTGATTTTGTTATGACTAGGAAAGCTACAGGTGAAAGAATTAATATAGAAATTAAATCTGATGATGGTATAGCCAAGTATGGCAACATCTTATTGGAAGAAATCAGTAATAGGTATATAAATTCTGATGGTTGGTGGAGAAAGACTAAAGCTGACTGGTTATTATTCTATATGCCACAGAAAGGTTACTACTATAAGATTAAGGTCAAAGATATTAAGGAATATTTGCTTGTAGGACAATATCAGACCAAGAATGTATTTAATAGTGTATGTAAATTATTTAATATTGAGAAGTTTTGTAAATGGAAGGGTATCGAAAAAGATAGCCTTATTTTTATGCAATAAATTATTTGTGGCTTGATGGATGTAACTTGTAAAGGGATTGAAGTCAATACACATGAAAGGATGATATTTAATGAAATTAGAAGAATTACAAGGGTTCAATGACGAACAATTAGAAATGGTTAAAAAGTTAATTCAAAGTGAAACTGATAGGGTTAGAACAGAATATAGTAAGCAAATTAAGGAATTAGAACAATACAAGCCAAAGGAAAAATCGCAGGCTGAAATTGATTTAGAAAATAGATTAAAGGCATTAGAAGATAGGGAAAAAGAAATTGCCAATAAAGAACGTCAATCACAATTACAAGCTAAATTACAAGAGAAAGGCTTAGATAGTCAACTATATAAATTCTTAAATGTAGGGGATGATGCTGATACTTTCATTAATGAATTTGCTGAAATTATGAATAAGACTGTATTAGATGGCAGCTATAAACCTAATGTACATAAATCAACTAAGGATATTATTACAAAGGAACAATTTGCAGGTATGGGTTATATGGAAAGAAGTAAACTACAAGAAACTAATCCTACACTATATGCAAAGTTATCTGAGTAGATATTTGAAGGGTTACCGATAATAGGTAATCCTTTTTATATACAACAAATTAAAAATTATGATAAGTTCTCCTCTTTAGATAGAGTTGAGATGCCACAGAGTTGTGGAAGGAAAGGAAATGATATATATGGCAAACACATTATTAAAATCAGAAGTAATTACACAAATGATTAACGAACAAATGAAAGGTAAAGAAAAACTTATGGGATTAGCTAGTGATAAGGGTAATCTTCCAAACGGTGTCCAAGCTGGTGACACATTTACTATGATTAAAGTTGCACATTTAGGTGAAATGGTTGACTTAGTAAAAGGTCAAACTATTGCACTTGAAGATTTACAAACAACTAAATCAAGTGAAGTTATCGAACATAAAGCAAAAGGTTTCCAACTCTATGATATTGAAAGAGAAACTACTATTGGTGGTAAATCTATTCTTGATAAGAAAATTGCAGATATGGCTGATATTCGTGTTCGTGCTATTGAAAAATCATTAGGTGAAAAATTAGCAAAAGCACCATTAAAATATGCTTGTTCTGAGGCAGATACTTTATTAGCAAGGGAAATCAATACAGCACTTCAAACAGCTTTTGGTGATGCACAAGATACAGATGAGTTTGCTGGTATTGTTGTAAATAGTAGAGTTGCTACAGGTTTCTATGCTATGCCTGAATTTGTGAAAGCTGACTATACATTCACAAAGGATGGTAACGGAGTTGTTCGTGGTGGTGTTATTGGTACATTTAGAGGTATCCCTGTAATTATGTCAGATGTAACTACTTATGATACAGCTAAATCAGAGTGTGTAACATTCATTATCAAGAAAGGTGCTTTAGGTTATAAAAAAGTAGCTGGTGAAGTAGAAGTCGCAAGAAATGCTAGTAAGAAATGTGATGAAGTATATGATGATTTAATGTTTGTAACTGGTGTTATTGATGATACTGGTGTAGTAGTAGTTAGAAAAACTATTGCTTAATTAAATACATAGGGGTTGTCCATGATGGACAGCCCTTTTATAAGTAGGTGATTAAATGTTAATTATGAGTATGAAAGATTTAAGGGAATATAGGCTTAGATACGGTGTTTCTCAGAGTGCTATTGCTAGAAAAATGATAGGGGAAAATGGTAAACCTGTATCAAGACAATTTATAAATCAACTAGAACTAGGAACTGGTGGAACATGGGATGCTAGTGAAGAAACAAAGCAAGCCTATTTACAAGCATTATATGAAGTAGTACAGGCACGACAAGGAAAATAATCTTTGTTGTGTCTATTTTAATTGAAGTAGATAGAATAAAGGGGTTGATTTTTTGAAACGTGCTGATATAGTAAAAAACTTTGTAGAGTTTTATATAAACACAAATAGAAGTGAAAGCGTATTCAATGAAAAATATAAGAAAAAAGTAGGCATAAGCTATGAAACGTTTATGGCTTATACGGATGATACAGAAGTTCAGAACCAACTGAAAAATAAATATAAAGATAATAGTATTATGGATATGCTTGAGGTTTACCAATCACACTTAGAGAAAGCAAAAAAGGGTGATGTCAATAGTGCCAAGTTTTGTATGGACTTCTTTAAATCAGATATGTTTGCTGATAGTAAGTCAGAGGTAGACAAAATTTTGGAAACCTTAAAAGGGTAGGTGATGGCTATGGATAAAGATAAATTGTTTCTTAAAGTATGGTCAGATCCAAAACTATTTTCAAAGAATTTTATTAAGATTATTAATAAAGCTGGGGAGGTAGTACCTTTTGAATGGAACGAACCACAATGTTATTTATGGGATAACATAGATAAATATAATGTTATAGGAAAATCAAGACAAGGTGGAATATCAACATGGGTGATGTCACTTTGTATATGGAAGGCTATAACTCAACCGTATACTACAAGTGTACTGTATTCACATAATGATGAATCGACAAGGAATAACTGGGGCAAGTTAAAACAAATGTTTGATAGCGTACCTGATGTACTTAAACCTAAACTTGAACGTAATAATAGAATGGAAATACTCCTTGCTAATGGTTCAAGTATTTCATGTGCTTGTTTAGGTAGAAAGGAAAAAGGTAGGGGTGCATCTATTACAGGTTTTGTATGGTTATCAGAATTAGCCTTTGTAGACAATGAAACAGCCCAGAAACAATTAACAGCTATTACACAAGGATTGTCAGCTAGTGGAAAACTAATCATAGAATCTACTTCAAATGGTTATTCTTATCATGCTGATTTGTTTATGGGTGCTAGGAATAAAGAAAATGTATATAAACCTTTCTTCTTTAGTTATCCTGATTTTGCTAGTATGTTCCAAGATGAATACGGTCAGTATTGGGAAATCTTTAGAAATACTAACGGACACTATTTTACTGAGGATGATAGAACGGATGAAGAAATAGAATTGCAAGCACAGGATAATAGAATTGACTTGAAGATGCTATGTTGGAGAAGGTTAAAGATTGCAACTATGGGAAAAGATGATTTTAGTCAAGAGTTTCCCCTAACATTTGAAGAAAGTCTATTAACTACTGGCACAACGGTATTTGACAAGCAAATTATAGCTAACAATAAAGTAAGACTTAAAGAAGTTAAACCACTTATTAAAGGTGGTATCGTTAATCTTAATCATATTCTTCAAGGACATTTAGGAAAGTCTTTATTTTTCTATGAAAAGCCTTTAAGTAGTCATAATTATATTATTAGTTGCGACTGTTCGGAAGGTATTAAAAAGGACTATCATGTAGCTATTGTTCTTGACGTTGATACCAAACGTGAAGTAGCTATGTTTAGGAATAATGCAATAAGACCTGATACATTTGCAGATGTGATTAATGTGTTAGGTAGAATGTATAACAATGCCTATTGTATTGTTGAGTTGGCTAGTGCTGGTCATACAGTTATAGAGAAACTTTACTATAAGTTAAAGTATTACAATATGCACAGGCATACTACCTATGATAACTATGGAAAATCAGTACAGAAGTTAGGGTTTGATACAAATTCTAAG
>JAGAVZ010000294.1 GCA_017941635.1 Cellulosilyticum sp. | reverse complement strand
AGTGATGATATTAATTATGAAGTAGCTGAAAATTGGGAAAGAAAAGTGCGTCATGATGTTATGGCACATGTTCATGCTTATGGAGAGCAAGCAACAACAGCAATGCCAATTATTCATTTAGGTGCAACAAGTTGTTATGTTGGAGATAATACAGACCTAATAATTATGTATGAAGCAATGGAGCTTATTAAACGTAAATTAGTTAATGTTATTGATAAATTAGCTAAATTTGCAAATGAGTATAAAGATATGCCAACATTAGGTTTTACACACTTACAACCAGCACAATTAACAACAGTAGGAAAAAGAGCAACACTTTGGTTACAAGATTTATGGTTGGATTTAGAAGAGGTTGAGCATATATTAGCGCATAAGAGATTGAGAGGGGCTAAAGGAACAACTGGTACACAAGCAACTTTCCTTAATTTATTTGAAGGGGATTATGAAAAAGTTAAATTACTTGATGCAACAATTGCTAAAAAATTAGGTTATGAGGAAGTTTATCCTGTTACAGGACAAACTTATACAAGAAAATTTGATTCAACAATGCTTAATGTATTAAGTAGTATCGCACAATCAGCTTATAAATTTAGTAATGATATTCGTATTTTACAACATTTGAAAGAAATTGAAGAACCATTTGAGAAAAATCAAATTGGATCTTCAGCTATGGCATACAAGCGTAATCCAATGCGTACAGAACGTATCTCGTCATTAGCACGTTATGTGTTATGTGATGCACTAAATCCTGCGATTACAGCTTCTACACAATGGTTTGAAAGAACATTAGATGATAGTGCGAATAAGCGTATTTCTATTTCAGAAGCTTTCTTAGCAGTAGATGCTATTTTAGAGATTTATATGAATGTAGCAGATGGATTAGTGGTTTATCCAAAAGTTATTGAAAAGCATATTATGGCAGAGTTGCCATTTATGGCAACAGAAGTTATTCTTATGGAAGGTGTTAAACGTGGAGGAGACCGTCAAGAGTTACATGAACGTATTCGTGTACTTTCTATGGAAGCAGCGGCTGTTGTGAAACAAGAAGGAAAAGATAATGATTTAATTGAACGTATTTTAAAAGATGATTACTTTAAAATGACAAAAGAAGAAATTTATCATATTTTAAAACCTGAAAACTTTATTGGTTGTGCATCGCTTCAAGTAAATGACTTCTTAGAGAATGTGATTAATCCGTTATTAGAAGAGCATAAAGAACTTTTAGGTGCCGAGGGGCATGTACGTGTCTAATTTTTATAAAAAATCGTGTATACAAAAAGGAGTGGCACGTAATTAATAATTATTAGCTTAAGATAACAAAAGAGCAATAAAACTAGAAGTTTAATTAGTTTTATTGCTTTTTTTGTTGTTAAAAAGTTGCTTATTCATTTTTGTAAGCCGTCTATACTTTCTGTGATAGTACTTTTAGTTTGAAGAATTAGTGAGATTTATGTATAGGAGTTACATGGATTCTAACACCTTGCACGTTTGTTACTCTTACAGATGTTCCTTCTTTTATGGGTTGAATAGAGGAGGCAATCCATGTTTCTTTGTTGATATACACTAGGCCAGTGTTAAAAGGGTGATTGTTAATAGGTTTTGTGACGATACCAGTTTGATTGATTAGTGAATCTGTCGTGGCATGAAAAGTAAGAGAGGAAAGGTTTAAGGTAGATAGATGAGTTGAAAGAAAGATATGTAAAATGAGAGATAAAACAAGATGTGAGAGGATTTCAAGTAAAAGATTGTTTAGAAATAAGGAAATTATAAATGTCAATATGGAAGAGATAAAAAAACAAATGATGAGTGAACTAGGATGGCGAAAAGTCATAATTAGAAGTATAATAACAATAATAAGCCAGATTTGCCACATATTTTTCTCCTTTCTTGTATTAACAGTATAAAAAGTATGTATTAAGTATAGCATAAAAATTAAAAAGTGAAAAATAGGAAAAATGTGACAAAAGATAAAAGGAGTGAATGAGATGAAAAAAATAGGATTTATAGGTGTTGGAAATATGGGAGGTGCAATGGCTAAAGCTTGTGCTCGTATAGAAGATGCAAAGGTATATATTTTTGATGTTAATGAAAGTATGTATGCAGAGTTTAAAAAGGAGCATAATATTCAAGTGGCTAGTAATATAGAAGTATTAATGCAACAATGTGATTATGTAGTAATGTCTGTAAAACCACAGTATTATCAGATCGTTGGTGATCAAATCAAAGGATTTATAAAAAAAGAACAAATTATAGTTACAGTTGCTCCGAGTTATACAGTATCTGATATGAAAGAACTGTTGGGGAGTGAAGTGAAAGTTATAAGAACAATGCCTAATACACCTGCTTTGGTAGGACAAGGTGTGACTGCGTATTGTTATAATGAAATGGATATCCAAAGTACGATGTTAGTAGATTTTGAGCAATACTTTGAGAGTTTTGGGAAATTAATTAAAGTGGATGAGCACTTAATGCCTGCTATTGTTGCAGCAACAGGAAGTTCACCAGCGTATGTTTATATGTTTATTGAAGCAATGGCTGATGCGGCTGTTAGTTTTGGGATGCCTAGAGCAGTGGCATATGAAGTGATTGCCCAAACTGTAAAAGGATCAGCGCAAATGGTCGTTCAGACAGGGAAGCATCCTGGAGAACTTAAAGATGCAGTTACATCGCCAGGGGGCACAACGATTAAAGCTGTATTGGCAATGGAGGAATCAGGCTTCAGAAATAGTGTGATTAAAGGAATGGAAGCGTGTCATAAGCAAGTGATAGCTTTATCTGATCATTAAGAAGTGTAAGAGGTATATTAGGGCGCTATTCATCATAATTTAAGAGTAGGGACAAAGTATTTGTAAGAGGGTGAATTAAGATGAATAACCAAAATGAGTGGAAGGAATTTTTTAAAAGCAGAAAGGGTGTACTCTTGCTATGTGTTATGGCTATTATAGCAGGTACACTTTATGCTGTGTATTTGAAAAAAAACGGGAGTATAGATGTTGGATATGTTCAGGAATATTTGGTAGATAGTAAAGGTCAGAAGGAGATGGTACTAGAAGAAGGTATCATAACGTATATTTTTTATTTTAAGAAGTATGCAATCATATGGTTGTTAGGATTGATTAGTTTTTCGCTTCCTCTAGTGATTATCTTAGCTGGTGTGAATATTTTTGAGTATGGATTTGTTTTAACATCTATTTATTTAACGTTTGGAAGAAGTGGATTCATAATAGCAAGTCGGTTATTTATTTTTCAAGGAATTCTATTAATGATTATGTTGTTGGAATTAGTTTGTTTTGTGATTAAAAGAAATCACGTATTTATAGCAGGGAATATGAAAAGTTATATAACTTATTTGATAAGTGGTGCAATAGGGTGTGGGGTGATTGCTTTTTTTGAAATTTTTCTTATTTAGTGAAAAGTTGGTTCGTAAAAATACATAATCATAGGTATTAACTTGATTCTAATTTTTTCCGGTACTGAGTAGT
>JAGAVZ010000034.1 GCA_017941635.1 Cellulosilyticum sp. | reverse complement strand
GCGCTATGATTGTGGCGGCTGTTATGCGTAACCTTTATGATTTTAGACATAAAGCCTTAGCTGAAGCAGAAATAGAAGCTTTAGGGAGCTTAAGTTTATCTTTCTTCTTAACCATGGCACTTATGGGACTGAAACTTTGGGAGCTTTTCGACCTTGCCCTTCCACTTCTTGTCATGCTTCTCGCTCAAGTTCTTTTAGCAGGTACTTTTGCCTACTTTGTTACTTACCGTGTTATGGGCAAAAACTATGAAGCAGCGGTCTTTGCATCTGCCCTTTGTGGCTTTGGAATGGGCGCAACCCCTAATGCTATTGCCAATATGGATGAGCTTACGAATCGTTACGGCTTTTCCCCTACCCCTTATTTGGTCGTTCCCATTGTAGGTTGCCTTTTCATCGATTTTGTCAATTCCACTGTTATTACAATCTTTATTAATTTACTTCATTAAAAAGGTATCTTACTTTTAGAGTAAGATACCTTTTTGCTTAGAAAATACTTAATTCCAATGCATCCGAAAGATAAGAGAGCATCTTGATCCCACCTGTAGAATTCCCTTTTTCATCAAGCGCTGGACCATATACGCCTATTCCTAACTTATTAGGAACAGTAGCCAGTATACCGCCGCCTACACCTGACTTAGCCGGTACACCTACTTGAACAGCAAATTCACCTGATGCATCGTATAAGCCACACGTCGTCATAATAGCTGTTACCATTCGTGTAATGGATTTAGGAATGATTTGTTTGCCTGTTTTTAGACAAATGCCATTGTTACTATAAAGGGCACCTATTCTTGCTAAGTCCTTACAAGTCATTTCCATCGCACATTGCTTAAAATAAACATGGATTAAAGCCTCCACATCTTCCAAAATCACACCACAGCTTTTCATAAAATAAGCGAGTGACCTATTTCGATCGCCTGTCTGGGCTTCGGACTCATAAACGGCTTCATTAATGCCAATACTCGCATTCCCAGATACAAGCCTAGCAAATTCTACAATTCTTTCAATTTGCTCTGTTCCATCCTTCCCACCTATGAGAGAAGTGGTGGCTATGGCCCCTGCATTAATCATAGGGTTAAGAGGCTTTTGAAGACTTTTAAGCTCCAGCTTAACAATGGAATTAAAAGGGTCACCTGTTGCTTCCATCCCTACTTTTTCAAAGACCTTATCCGGTCCATTATCCATTAAAGCTAAAGTTAAAACCAGTACTTTAGAAATACTTTGTATGGTAAACTTTTTCTCATAATCTCCTACGCCGTATGCATCGCCCTCTAAAGTTTCTATATAAATACCAAGATCTGTAGCCGGTACTTTTTGTAATTCTGGAATATAACCTGCACTCTTTCCTAAATGCGTATATTTTCTTCCATGTTCTAAAGCTTGTTGTAATATTTTTTCCATGTTTCCTCCAAGATATCAACATAAAAATCTTCTCTCTTATTTTACTTCATATTCTCTTATCTATGTGGATTATCATGAAATTTATCCATTATTAAACAAAAAAGGCAGAACCTAAGTTCCACCTTTTCATCCTGCATCCTATTATGCTTTTACCACTTTTTCTGCTTGCACGCCACGTGGGCCTTTCGTAATACCGAAGCTTACTTTTTGCCCTTCTTCTAAAGATTTGAATCCCTCTCCTTGGATCGCTGAGAAATGTACGAATACGTCCTCTCCATCTTCTCTTGAAATAAAACCAAAACCTTTTTCTGCGTTAAACCATTTAACTGTACCTGTCATCATGTGCGGTACCTCCTCATTGTGAATTTCTGTAATGCACATGAACAAAAAAATTCACATCTCATTACAGACTATATTAAGTAACATATATAATCTCTAATAACATGTGAATCTTGCTAACACGTAAAGCGATAATAGGTGACTACTGAATACTTTTACAGTATACATCTTATGGATCCGTATGTCAACTTATTTTTATAAAAATTCTTATTTTTAATAAAATTATTCTCAAATTCCTCCTTTATATCTCTCTTATCAATGCCTCCTTTACCTTTATAACTTTTAAAGTAACTAATAAATTAAATTATAACTTGTCTACTTTCTCTAACTCGCTTTAAAGTCAATCTCTCATTTTCTCTTTAAATTGCTTTAATTTTATTTAAATAGTTTAAATTTTTATAATATATTGATATTTTTATCTCAAATTGCTATGATACCTTATGTCCAATGTACATGACAAACATAGACTTTAATCATGCATGCAAATTAAATTTACTAGGGAGGATTTTATGCGAAACTTTTTTATGAAAAAAGCTCTATCTTTTTTAACTATAGCTACTTTATCTATAGTAAGTGTGGTAGGATGTTCACCTTCCACTCCTGCATCAAGTGAAACTCCAGAAAGTAAACCAAGCCAAACAAGCGCTAAACAAGATGAGGATAAAGACTTAGTCGTGGTGCGATATGGTTCTCATTGCGCTAATGAAGAAGATCCTAATTATAAAGATCCTGTAACAGGCGAATATAGAATGGACGAGGAAACAAGACAAATTAAATTAAAAGCCTTAGAAAAAGTAAAAGAAGAACTGGGTGTAGATTACCAATTTGTACAGTATCCTGGTGATGTAACAGAGGTACTCTTACAAAGTGTTATGGCAAATGACCCACTTTGTGATATTGCACGTATTTCTCAAGGGAGCCAAGGAACTGTTTTAGGTCAAAACGTTTTACAACCTATTGATGCGTACATCGATTTAGTCCCTGAACTTCCTATGAAAATTTATGACAAATACTACTTCTTAAGTATCGGTGGTGGTAAATGGAATTCTCTTTCTCCATTAATGTACAATATTTCTTATATTGAACAAGTACCAGCACTTAAAGAAAATGGTAAAACCATCTATCCTTCAGATTTATATAAAAGTGGCGACTGGACATGGAGTACCTTTAAGGACTATCTTCAAAAAATTGATGCTTACTATGCCAATAGCCAAGCACCTGAACGCCCTGAAAATAGAATTGATGCTTATCAAACAGAATACAGAGAAGCTGCTCTTCTAGCAATCCACTCTGCTGGTGGTAGTATTTACGGCGAAAACGGATTAAGTGTAGATTCTCCTGAAACTTTAGAAGCTGTTAAATTTATAGAAGACCTTATTGACAATAATCTCCTAACAGCCAACCTTGTAGAAGGTACAAGCCAAACAGAAGCCAATGTACATGGAACTGCTTTTGAGAAGGGTGAAAGCGTATTCACTAACTTCCACGACTGGCGCTCATCTAGCATTAGTAGTAAGCTGGCTGAACGTGGGGAATCTCTAGGCTATATTCCTTTCCCTAGACCTGACCATATGGCCTTTGATGATCCAGCCTATAGGCAAGCACGTACTGGCGGCGAAAGCTATGGTATTGTAAGAGGTATAGATGAAGAAGTTGTTCCCTTTGCTATACAAGCCTTCCTTTTATACAATGAAACTGTTGATAAACTTACTGATGCACAAAAAGCTGAGGAAACAAGCAACGCACCTAAAAATCCTCACGTTACAATGGACCTCTTCCATGCAGAGGTTGGCGAAGATATGCGTAACATCTATTGGGATAGCGTTAATAAGACAGAGGTTAATGAAATCTCCGATATGCTTGGGATGGATTCTATCTTCTATGAAATTATGGGAGATGCCCTATTCGGTATAGGCGGTTCACCAAGTTATGATGTAGCTATTCAATCTAAGAAATCCAAAATTACTGAGAAAATTGAAGCCATGAAAACACTTCTAAGCTCTGACCAAGTTAAAGATAATGTAGGCCCTAAATTTACACAAATCGAAGAAGAAAAATATGCCTTCCCTGTTGGAACAGACTTATCTACTATAGATTTCCTCTCTAACTTTGAGGCAACAGATAATCTAGATGGTTCTTTAGATGTAAGTAAGGCACAAGTAGACTATACAGCAGTAGATACCCATATAGCTGGCATCTATGAAGAAGGCTTAAAAGTAAGTATCAAAGATAGCTCAGATAACACAGGTACTGGCAAGTATAGGGTAGTTATTTATGATCCAACTAATCAGGCACCTCCTATCTTAACTCTAAAAGCAGAATATCCAGCTCTTAAGATTGACCAAGACGCTTCTACCATCCAATGGAAGAATAATTTCATTGACCAATTAACAGATGCTACAGGCCTTCCTTTAGATGATGTAACTGCTGACCTGAGCCAATTAGATACCTCAACAGCAGGCACCTACCCTGTCACACTTACTGCAACAGACTACTTAGGTCATACAACAGATGTAGAGTTAGAGGTTACTGTAGAATAAATAAATACAGACACCAAAAAGGTTCTTAGATGTAATGCATCTAAGAACCTTTTTGAGATTTAAATATAATTTAAATACTTTTTTCATTGCATATATTCTAGAAATCTGCTGCGTCAATTCCTCTTGATCATAATGCATCCCCTCATACACAGCTTATAAGTTCTCCCTTTGCCCGAGAAGCATAATCCCTCCTACTTCGCCTAAAAAAATGATTACCATACCTATACTCTTTTTAATCTTACTGATTTCTTCCTCTTATCGTTTGTTTAAATTTTTATATTCATTATACACTCAATGTCATTCGATTTGAATTGTATCCTTCCATTAGTTTCTTTATTTCTCTATCCATATTCTCCTACTAGTTTCAATTCTTTTTTCTGAGTTAGCCTTTTCTACTACCTAATACCGTTACCTTATCACATTGTTGGGTCTTTCCGTAATAAATACTCAAAACGAAGAATATGCTATCAGTGTAGTAAATATATTTAAGAAAGGAAAAAATAATGTTATTAGAAACTTTTGTAAAACAACATATTGGAGAAGAAGCCCCCATATTGAGTAAAGACAAAGATCAACTTTATTATCAAGAAGAAAGTATTATCCTTAGTAAAGGTCCTATTACATGTGATCAAACAGGCATTAGCGTATTGGGCGAAATCACTGTAGAAGATGCTGCACAAATGTATGAAGCGGGTGCACCTGGAGCAATGGTTGATGTAGAAGAAGTATTAAGAAAAAATGGTATTTTAGCTCAAGAAGATGAAATCAATCCTCATATATTTATGAAGTTTGTTACTTTTCATGAATTAGGCCACTGGAATCAAAGGAATAACACTAGCTTAAAAAACAGCACAATGCAAAAAACTCTATGTAATCAATGCAACCAATTATGGGAACAGATTAAAAACAAAATGGAGGCATTCCAACGCATCAATCAATTCAAAGAAAATAACTTTGTATTCATTCAAGGAGATCGTCAGAAAAAGGTATTAGAAGAAATGAAACAAGAAATCAATGCACTTTTAAGGGAATATTCTCAACTCTATAGAACGATCCCCACAGAAAAGGATGCAGATACATATGCTTTAAGCCGTATGAAATGATACTCATTCATGCAATCTGGATTGAAACAGGTAGTACTTCCCCTAGTGTTATATAAGAAAGCATAGGAAATTATATCCTATGCTTTTAGATAGATTTGCTTAATTCATATAATTCATGTGAGGCTATATCCTGTCCATTATCCCATTCAATGTCTGAGACATCACATATAAGATGTATAATATTAAAGCAAGACCCTTTCTTCATTAGTTTCATAAATAAGTCTATTATTTTGTTAATGTGAATACTGCTTCTGTAAAACTCTTATTTTTAGCAATTGTCATTTCTGTTTCTAAAGATTTGTAACCATCTACTTTAACTACGACTTTGTAAGTACCTGCACCAATCATATCAGTTTTTTACGATTTTATCTGCTCCATGCAAAAAACCAGAAGAAATATATGGAGATCTATTTGCTAGATGGGAGATGTTCACTCTCAAATAATCTAGCTGAAAATAGTTTCTCTATGCAACAAATATCATACAGCTATAGAAATAGCTCTGGCATTACAAGAAGAGTTTGGAAATGAAGTATCCTATCATATCATAGAAACTTTTAGGGACTTCTATCAACAGTTCAAGGCTATTCTACTTGTTTCAAAGAGAGATGAACTAGAAAAGTTATTAAAAATACCTTATGAGGATATCACTTTAAGTAAATATATAAACAGCTTGAATACAGACTATCAAGCTGTTCTACACTCAGCTCAATATACATATAGCAATGATGTTGTAGAAGGTAATGTAAATAAATTGAAGAAAATTAAAAGAGATATGTATAATAGAACCTCTATACAACTTCTTAGAAATAAGGTGATTTTCCAATTACTTTATTTTTGATACCTGTTAACCGATTATACGGAAGAACCAAAACGGCTTGTAAATCTACACCACTCTAATGAAACTTTTATCATTCATATCTGACCACCTCCCCTATATTAGGAGTATGGTCAACATAGGCCCAGTTTATCCCCAAACTATGAAGGGTACAAGGTGTTTTTGGTGAGTTGTTGGCCTTAGAAATCAATTTAGTTTGTCTGGTTTAACGGGAGTTAG
>JAGAVZ010000293.1 GCA_017941635.1 Cellulosilyticum sp. | reverse complement strand
TGATTACTATCAAGGCCTAGAGCCAAAAGATATGTTTGAGGTGAAAGAGGCAACCATTAAGTTACCAGAAGTGGCAAGGTTATTTGATTCTTATGTGTGTGAATGTTGTGGTGAGAGTACGGGTGCCAATTGGATTCGACTAGCTGAAGGAAAGAAACTATGCCTAGATTGTTATGAAAGCTATGACCGTTTTAATATATAGTAAAGAATAAGTGTGCAACATATTGGAAATAAGAAAACACGAAATGATTATAGGACATTTCGTGTTTTTTGGCTTAATAAAATAAACACAGAATTTATGAATACCTATTCAGCTTGGGAAAAAACGATTGGCTGTTATTTTGAAAATGATGTGATGGTAGCTTGTACATGGAACGATACTACATTTGAAGCTGAAACTATGTTTTTATTTGATTCCAAAGAAAGGGCACAAGAGGAAGAGCTTATTAGAAATATGCTGAAATTTGCAAAGACCTTTGGGGCTGGAGTAAAAGAAGATGGCAGAACAAGAGAAGTGATCTTGTGTATTCCTAGATGGAATAAAACCTTAGAAAGGCTTGCAAAAGAAAAAGGTTTTAGAGGTTTATGTATTCTTATTTGCACACTAATCATTTATAAGTGCTTTATTGCTGGGTATTCCATGCCAATTTTTAAGGAAAATGCTATATCCGAGTATCGCACAGTCACGCTGGGCGGCATAGAGCAAAGTCTATTAATTAGAGGAAATGACAAATCTAATCCCGTTTTGTTATACATACATGGTGGACCTGGTGACCCAGAGACACCTATGATTGTACCTTATCAAAAGGAATGGGAAGAATATTTAAAAGATACATTTCAAGTAGAAAAGATTTATTTAGTAGGACATTCTTATGGCACTTATGTAGGGATGAAATGTGTGCAAATGAATCCTGATGACTACTATGCTTATGTAGGAATGGGGCAAGTAGGAGACCAGCAACTTAATGAAAAGAAACTAATTTCTTATGCAACTAAAATGGCAAAAAAGGAAGGCAATCAAGAGGCACTTAATGAACTTGCCACATTAGGGGACTTGCCTTATAGCAAAAAGGAGTTTGGAAGTAAAATTTCACTATCTCGTAAATGGACAACTTATTATGGAGGGGCTATTTATGGAGAAAGGGATACAAATCGCTTTATAGTAGAGGCACTTTACCGACCTGAGTATAGTTTGTTTGATTTGATGGGGTATCTAGGTGGAGAAGCACTATATTACACCAATACAGAAGAGGATCAGGTACGTTGGGAATTATTTAATGCCAGTTTGGCTAAAGAAGTACCAAGTGTAGAAGTGCCGATTTATTTTGTGCAAGGAGAAAATGATTATACTACATCTTTTAAATCATGTGAGGAATATTTTAATATCTTAGAAGCCCCTTATAAAGAGCTCATTCCACTAACAGAGTGTGCTCACAATCCAATCGTTGAGAAGACAAAAGAGGTGTCTGAAATATTAATCAATAAGGTACGTAATATATAACTTAGTCATATCATCATTAGTATTTAAAAAGATAAAAATTGATGATTCTCGTGGTATGTAAAATACCTTTAAATTATAATAAAGAAAAAATACTTTATGATGGAGACTAGTTATGAAGGGAAATAGATATCAGTTTAATAGAAGTAAAATAAAAGATCCGATAACAGGAGTAGAAGTAATCAGAATAACAGATAATAAGGCTTTATATGATAGGCCTTATTTTACAACACCACAGTTTAGTGCAGATGGAAAATATACCATATTTGTATCTGATTTCACACATACATCAATCATACTCAATCCTGATGCACCGGCAATTGGAAAGATTGGTTTTGGGGAACTTTTTCTTTTAGATATTGAAAAAGGAGAGGCACTTCAACTTACACAGGGAGAGGCTATCAAGATGGGACATGGCGCACATGCCATGATTTCAAAGGATGGAAAGATGGCCTATTATTATAGTAACGAATATTTAAAGTGTGTGGATTTAGAGACGTTAGAATCAGAGGAATTAATGAGAGTTCCTTTTACATATAATTTTCATAGCTTGACGGCAACAGATGATGGAAGATATATTGGATTTTCTGTTGTAGAAGAAGTTCCACTAATAACCAGTCAGTTTACTGATCCTTTTTCGGGCTCAGCACCTGGTTCTAGAGAAAGATTTTTTAAACAACCAAGTAGCCTTGTTATCCGATATGATATGAAGAAGAGAAAAGGTGAGGTGGTTACAGGAGGGCATAATCGTATTACGCACACAAGCTTCAAGCCAGATGATGGAGATTATATGGTATTTTGTCATGATGGACCATGGCATCTTGTTCAGCGCTTATGGACAGTAAAAGTATCAACAGATGAAGTGACACCACTGATTTCGCAGCAGAAATATCTTGAACGTGTGGGGCATGAGTTTACCACAGCTAAAGGGAGAATAGGGGCGCAATATTCTTATCGCTATAAGGCAGATATGGAATTCTTCTTAAATGCAGATATTCTAGTGGATTTTGATGGTAAAAATGAAGAGCGTTTCTATTATCCATTCTTAAGACCAGAACATATTAATGTAAACTATGATGAGACCTATGCTGTTGGAGATAGAGCCATGCTGTCAGCAGATATGAAGGATAGTAACAAGTATATTGCACTGATTGAGTATGACAGAAATTATCATAAGGCACATACAAATTTACTGTGTTATCATGGCACTTCAGGTAGAAAGCATGCTCACTCACATCCAGTATTTACACCAGATGGTAGTCACATCATGTTTTCTTCAGATATGGATGGCAATCTGAATATTTACATGGTAGAGGCAAATATGAGTAAGACTGTTAGAAATATTTAATATGCTATGAAAAGTATGAGAAGGTTAATACTCAGCATGACAATAGATGTGGCTATGAGAAAAAAGATACATTAATAGGACTTATCTAATACAGCTAAATACAAATATTTCTAATAGATAACTTTTTTATGTAGATTAGTTTGTAGTATTTATGATAAGATAGAGACTATGTATACAAAAATCTATATAGAAGTGGTGGAATATGAAAAGAGACATAAGTAAAGGAAATCCTTTCGCCTTATTGCCTTTAGGTGTATTTCTTGTTTTATTTTTAGGTGTGGGAATTTGGACAAAAGATTTTTATAAGATGCCAGTTTTAGTGGCATTTATTACAGCGACAGCTGTGGCACTCATGTTTAATCGTAAAGATTCTTTGAATAAAAAGTTAGAGGTATTCTGTAAAGGTGCCGGACACCCAGATATTATGATGATGTGTCTGATTTTTATTTTAGCAGGTGCTTTTGCCAATGTGGCAAAGGCTATGGGTGGTGTAGAAGCTACAGTTAACTTAAGTTTATCTTTTATACCTTCGCAATTTTTAGTGGTAGGCTTATTTATGATTGCGTGTTTTATCTCATTGTCCATGGGAACATCAGTGGGAACGATTACAGCACTTGCACCTATTGGATTAGGCATTGCAGAGACAACAGGTATGCCAGTGGCACTAGTTATTGGAGCAATCATTGGTGGTGGTATGTTTGGAGATAATTTATCTATGATTTCAGATACGACCATTACAGCAACACGTACACAAGGTTGTGAACTAAGAGATAAGTTTAAAGTAAACTTCCTTATTGTACTACCAGCTGCCATTGTAACAGTTATTATTTTATATATGATGACAAAGGGCTATGCCCACGAAGGAATGGCTAGTGAATATCATTATTCAGTAGCTAAGGTAATTCCTTACGTAGCAGTATTAATTGGAGCTTTAGCAGGTGTCAATGTATTTATTCTTTTAGCAGGTGGAACAGTTTTTGCTGGAGTAGTTGGTGTTTTAACCCATAGCTTTACAACTTTTGACGCTGTGAATGCGGCTTCAGAAGGGATGCTAGGAATGGCAGAAATCGTTATCTTATCCATGATTATTGGAGGGACACTCGAACTCATTAAGCGTAATGGTGGTATTGATTTCTTATTAAATACAATCAAAAAATGTATTCGTACAAAAAAAGGCGCAGAATTTGGAATTGCCATTTTAGTAAGTTTAGTGGATATGTGTACAGCAAATAATACGATTGCTATTGTCATTGCTGGACCGCTTGCAAAGGATATTGCAGATGAATATGGAATTGAACCTAAACGAACAGCCAGTATTTTAGATATTTTTGCAGCCTGCCTTCAAGGGATTATTCCTTATGGTGCCCAGCTTTTGGTAGCAGCTGGCTTAGTAGGTATTTCGCCAATGGAGATTTTAAGTTATTTACACTACCCAATACTTATGGGGATTTGTGGAATTTTAGCAATCTGTATTGGTTTTCCAAAGGTAAAAAATAAATAACATATAGTGAGAGGGAAGGAGTATGATAAATGTCATAAACCTTCTCTTTTTGATTAGGGAAAAAGAGGGATATTAGTACAAGAAAACGTAATAATTGAATAAATATTAGAAAAAGAGAAGTTATAATTCATTAAAATGTAAGCATTATAAGTATAAAGTCTAGGCATAATAATGTTATTCATCAAAGAAGGAGAATGAGCATGGATTTACATTATGTGCAAGGGGATGTTTTGTTTGCAAAAAATAATGAAGTACCCAAACAATATCCTTATTTAACAGAAGATATAGAAACAGAAGTTGCAGTAATTGGCGGAGGAGTTACTGGTGCGATTGTAAGTTACTATTTTACTGAGGCGAATATTCCTTGTGTAGTCATTGAGCAGTCTAGAGTTGGACTAGGCAGCACTTGTGCGAGTACCGCTTTACTTCAATATGAACTAGATAGCTTAGCGAGGGATGTTGAGGCTTATATTCCGATGAGTGATATTTTAGAAGCTTATCATATGGGAAAAGAAGCATTAGAAGATATTAAAGAAATTATTATTCAACATGGGAATAGATGTGGCTATGAGGAAAAAGATACCCTCACCTATACCGCTAAAGGAGCAGAGATTGGGTGCATTGAAGAGGAGTTTCGGATTCGTAAAGAGGCAGGCTTTGAGGTAGAATTTATTTCCGAGGAAATGAATCCTTTTTCTTTTGAACTAAAGGCAGGCGTTTTAGCACATAAAGGTGGAGCACAAATTGACCCTTATCGCTTTACCCATCAGCTCTTAGAAATAAGTGAGCAAAAGGGTTTACGTATATATGAAAATACAGCAGTCAATAAAGTGCATTATGATGAAGACTCAGTAGAGCTTGAAGTAAGCTATGGCTATAAAGTAAAAGCGAAGAAGATTATTTTGGCCACAGGTTATGATACAGGTGCTTTTTCTACTAGAAATTATGGCATCAAGACCGTAAGCTATAATATTGCCACAAGACCAGTATCAGATTTTGAAGGGTGGCCTGAGACACCACTCATTAGAGATAATAACGACCCATATTTTTATTTTAGAACCACAGATGATGACCGTATTATAGCAGGCGGCAAAGATATTCCTTTTGAACCTAATATTTTTAATGAAAAAGTTGCTAAGGAAAAGTATAAAATTTTAGAAACACATCTTAAACAAATGTTCCCGTATATCCCTAATCTAGAAATAGAGTATAAATATTGTGGTTGCTTTACTTCTACACCAGATAATTTAGCTTTTGTAGGGATTAGTCCAGAACACAAAAATTTATGGTACTGCTTAGGATATGGTGCAAATGGTATTTTATTTGATGTGCTAGGTGGCAAAATGCTAACCAAACTCTATAAAGGTGAAGAAGATTCACGAATGAGATTGTTTAAAGTAGACCGTTTTGATAAGTAAAATAAGTATATGATAAGCCCAAGACAGAATGAGATTGAAAAATTTGTATCAGATATATATAAAGGAAAAGGTTGTTAGACCAATTATTTAGCAATAAGATGAAGATAAATTATTGATATCCCTCATATAATATATCATTAAGAAATTGAATGGTAATGGGGGCGAGGGCTATGGAAAAATGGGTATGTAGTACTTGTGGTTATGTACATGAAGGGATTATGACAGAAGACTTTGTATGTCCTGTTTGCAAGCAGTCAGCTATAAGATTTAAGAGAGTTGAAGTGAAACCTCCTAAGAGCAGATATGTAGGTACCAAGACGGAGAAAAACTTATGGGAAGCTTTTGCAGGGGAATCACAAGCTAGAAATAAATATACTTATTTTGCAGCTGTGGCAAAGAAAGCAGGTTATGAACAAATTGCGGAGCTTTTCTTAAAGACAGCTGAGAATGAAAAGGAACATGCAAAATTGTGGTTCAAGGCATTGGGTGAATTAGGAGATACACCTGAAAATCTTCTTCATGCAGCAGAAGGTGAAAATGCCGAATGGACGGATATGTATGATCGAATGGCAAGAGAAGCAGAAGAGGAAGGATTCCATGAAATTGCTGTGCAATTTAGAGGGGTAGCTGCTATTGAAAAAATGCATGAAGAAAGATATCGTGCATTACTTCATAATGTAGAAGTAATGGAAGTCTTCAAGAAGAGTGGTGTGACTATGTGGGAGTGCCGCAACTGTGGCCATGTGGTAGTTGGGATAGAGGCACCAAAGGCTTGCCCAGTATGTAAGCATCCACAGAGCTTCTTTGAGGTAAGAAAGGAAAATTATTAAGAATAGAGTGCGTTAAATTGAGGTATTAGAAAGTTTGCTATCAATGATATATACGTTATAGGAGTAGGTTCTGTTAAATGTAGAACATTAGAGCATATTTAAAATAGATTAAGAGAAAACGATCGGCATCACATAGGCTACTAATGAAAAGTTTATGTTATGCCGATAATTTTTTTTGTGAAAAATATAGTATTAAGAAATTAACATTTCTCAAACATTTTAGAAATGATTCTAACACATACTATTGATAAAGTAATGACAATAGAAATGACAGAAATTAGAGCAAAAGAGGTAAAGCGATGAGTCAAGTAATGTACTTAGTAACAGGGGCAGCAGGTTTCTTAGGAGGAACAGTTTGTCGTCAATTAATTGAAAGAGGAGAAAAGGTTAGAGCACTGGTACTTCCAAATGATAGAGCTATGCAATATGTGCCAAAAGAGGCCGAGATTGTAGAAGGGGATCTTTGTGATATGGCCTCTTTACGTAGATTTTTTACAGTACCAGAAGGCACAGAGACGATTGTTTTACATATTGCAAGTATTGTAACAGTTAATCCAGAATTTAATCAAAAGGTAATCGATGTCAATGTAGGAGGAACACATAATATTATTGAATTATGTCTGGAACATAAAGAGTGTAAAAAGCTTGTGTACTGTAGTAGTACAGGTGCTATACCAGAACTACCAAAAGGTCAAAAAATTAAGGAAGTGAGTCATTTTGATGAGACTAAAGTAGTAGGGTGCTATAGCCAATCTAAAGCTCTAGCTTCACAAGCTGTTTTAGATGCAGTTCGTGATAAGGGATTAAATGCTTGTATCGTACATCCAAGTGGTATCCTTGGTCCAGAAGACTTTGCAGTAGGAGAAACTACAGATGTTACCATTCAAATTATTAATGGGGAAATGCCTATGGGGATTGCAGGCTCATTTAATTTATGTGATGTAAGAGACCTTGCCAGAGGAACAATTTTAGCTGCGGATAAAGGAAGAAGTGGTGAGTGTTATATTCTTGGAAATAAAGCAGTAAGCTTTAAAGATTTTACAAAGCTTCTTATGGAGGAAAGTGGTTGTAAGCCAATTAAATGTTTCTTACCACTTGGTGTAGCGAATTTTATTGCAAAACAATTAGAAAAGCAAGCTAAGAAAAAAGGAACACGTCCATTAATGACAACCTTCTCAGTATATAATCTTGCAAGAAATAATGAGTTCGATTGTACAAAAGCAGAAAAAGAATTAGGTTATACAACACGTTCCTATAAAGAAACGATTCGTGATGAAGTAAAATGGCTTAAAGAAACAGGGAAGATTTCATAAGCATCATAAGTGGTGTTTTAAGAGATATTGAAAATAGCTATAAATAATAGCTATTTTCGGTAAGAATAAAGTAAAAAAAATAATAAATATAAAACAAGTTTGACAAATATCGACTATCAATAAAGGAGGAAGTAAGTGGCAAGAGAAACCTTTCAAACATTAACAGAGCCTATGTATTATGTGCTAATGGCATTGCTTGAAGAATGTTGCGGCGTAGATATTATGAAAAAGGTAGAAGACTTATCGGGTAGCAGAGTGAAGGTAGGTCCAGGAACGTTATATGCTATGCTAGATAAGTTTTTGAAGAATAAGCTCATTGAAGAAACTAAAGCTGAGGGTAGAAAAAGGAGTTATATCATCACAGCTTATGGTAAGGAGCTTTTGATTAAAGAATACAATAGATTAAAACAAATGGTTATGGATGGAGCAAACATTATAGAACATATATAGGGGGACTGGAAATGGATTATGATAAGAAATATATCAAAAAACGCTTTTTATTTAGTGTGTATGATTTAAAGGTAGTAGAGACATTTCTTGAAGAGATGGCTGAAGAGGGCTTGATGTTTGTTAAACAAAATGGACAAATGTTTTATTTTGAGAAATGTGAACCTAAGAAAATAAAATTTTATGTGGATGTATTTGATCGGGCATCTGTTTTTGATACAAGAGCAGAGGCAGCAACTGAGGAGTACATAGAATATTGCAAGGCAAGTGGATGGGAGTATATTTGCACCAGTGGAAAACTGCAATATTTTTATACAGAAAATGAAAAGGCAACACCTATCCAAACCGATGAAGTCATGCGATTTAAATGGATTCATAAGTATACCATGTCATCAGTTGTAATACCAATTTGTATATTAAGTATCATGTGTCTCATGCAAATAAGAAGTTTTATGACTTCTAATACGCTCACTGAAATACTCATTAAAAGTTGGGGGATTCCACTAGCTTTTAGTATTGCACTCATTATTGAAATACCACAATTATTAAGGTATTTATACTTCTATATCAAGAATAAAATCCGTCTGAAGCAAGGTAAAACAATTGAATTTTTTTCACCCCATAATGTAAAGCGATTTCATTATATTACTTTGGGCATTGCTATGATTCTATGTGTAGGGCTGTTTATAAGTATGGGAGTATTTAAAACAATACTAGGTAAAGTAGCTTTAATCATTATTGGACTAATGTATGTAGGAATGTATGGATTTAATAAGTTTTACGATAAACAGAAGGCTAGTCGAAGAATGAATATGGCAGTAACAATAGGGCTAAGTATAGGTACAACTTATATAATACTTTTGTTACTTATTTTAGGGGTGTTTTTAGATGATGATTTAAGTGGAGGAAAAGAATGGGTTACTTATTATGATTTAAATGAAGGTACATATATAGACCATAGTCTCTATGTACATGAAATTCCAATCACATTGAATATGATAAATAATGAAGCAAAGTATGCCTTTGAGGAAACAAGGGCAGAAAAATATCAATCATTATTTGGTACACATGATACATATGAAGCAAGAGGATACAACGAAAATATGAGGCCGACAACTCGTATGACCTATGAAGTAATGCAAAGTCCATTTGAGTTTATGATGCAAGCTTATGAAGATGAAGTAAAAGGTAATAAATATTTTACGGTAGAAGAAGGTAGCCAAGAAGAAGCAGCTTTATGGGATGCTAAACGTGTGTATATTATAGATGATGGGATAGGATTAGGTAGAATGGTTATTTATGAAGATTGGGCATTAATGTTTATGGCGGAGGAAATAGCCTATAGTCAAGAAACAATAGAAATGATACTAAAACATATTCAGTAAGTGGATATAATACATACAGTGAATGAACTAAGTATTGAAGCTGTACATAAAAATTAATATAACGTGATGAAAAATCACAAATGATAATAAAAAATCTATCAAAATGATAAAAGTTATGTATTTTACATATCAAGTTCTATTCCATAGAATATAATCAAAAAGCGGAAAGGACTAAGATATGAAAACAGAAAAAACAGCAAAGGATTTATGGATTTTATTTAAATCCATGTTTATGCTGAGTGCTTGTACATTTGGCGGGGGTTTTGTGATTGTATCACTGATGAAGAAAAAGTTTGTGGAGGAATTAGGTTGGCTAGAAGAGGATGAGATGCTAGATATTACAGCTATTACACAATCTTCACCAGGTCCACTTCCAGTTAATGCTTCTGTAATTATTGGGTATCGTATCAAGGGTATATTAGGTTCACTCATTGCAGTACTGGGAACGATTATTCCACCAATGGTCATTATTAGTGTCGTTTGTATATTTTATACACAATTTCGTACCAATCCTTATATCAATATTGCACTTCAAGTAATGCGTGCAGGAGTAGCAGCGGTTATCATTGATGTAACTTGGAATCTGGCTAGAAATGTGTGGAATGGAAAATCTGTATTTTATATTGCGCTTATGGTGATTGCGTTTATAAGTACTTATTTCTTGGGAGTAAGTGCAATGGTGATTATCTTAACTTGTTTAATGATTGGTATTTTAGATGTAGTAATCAGTGTATATAAAAAGAAGGGAACAGAGAACGATGAACTTACTCACTAAATTATTTTTTGCTTTTATGCAAGTAGGCCTATTTTCAGTAGGTGGCGGATATGCAGCTATTCCCCTCATTCAAGAGCAGATTGTGAACATATATGGATTGATGACAATAGAAGAGTTCTCAGATTTAATTACAATTGCAGAAATGACACCAGGTCCTATTTCCATCAATTCTTCTACCTTTGTTGGAACAAGGTTGGCAGGTGCATTTGGTGCCATTATTTGTACGTTAGGATGTATTATTCCATCCTTTATTATTTGCTTGACACTAGCGCATTTTTATTATAAGTATCGTTCATTTTCAGGTGTACAAAAAGTACTTAGTGCCATGAGGCCAGCTGTTGTTGTTTTAATTGGTTCAGCAGGGATTTCTATTTTAATGCTCGCGTTATTTAATGCAACTTTATTTGAGGCAAGCTTATCTAACTTACGTTTCATTGAACTAGGTATTTTTGCAGTTTCACTATTTTTACTGCGTAAATTTAAGCATAAAGTAGGTGCCATAAAAGTTATTTTAGGCTCTGGTGTTGTGGGGACTATTTTATATTTAATCTGTGGCGCTATAGCGTAACACCACAGATTGCAGCAAAATGTAGTAATTCGTGAGATAAGTATTTGTCTTTATGGTAGATGAGTCTAATGTCACGTTTGATACAGATATTTTCTAAATGAACATGAATAAGAGAGCCTTCTTGAAGCTCGGTTTGAACAAGCATACGTGAAAGGATTGCTAAGCCATTTCCATGGATAACAGCATTCTTGATAGCCTGTGTATTGGTACAAACCCAGCTTTTTTTTATTTTAATATGATGTTCTCTTAAAAAGTAATCAAATTGATTTCGGTCATTGCTACCAGATTCTCTAGAAATGAAAGTTTGATTAGATAAATCTTCAATATGGAGATTTGTCTTATGAGTAAGAGGGTGATGAGGTGCAGCTACAATAATCAGTTCATCTTCACATACTTTTTGACAGAGTATATCAGGGCTTGTAATAAGACCTTCTACTAATCCTACATCGACACTGTTATTTAAAATAAGATTTTCAATTTCACTCGTATTATCGATTGTAACATAAAGTTCAGTATTAGGATTTTTAGATTGCATTTGATGAATGATGTCATTCAGCATGCAAGTGCCAACAGATACACTAGAGCCAATGCGTAAACGATTAAGATTGCCTTGTGAAGTAAGGAAGTCATGAATTTCATCATAGGTTCCAAGTAAATGATAGGCATAGTTTAAAAGCTTTTGTCCTGTATCGGTAATATAAAGTCTCTGAGAAAGTCGCTCAAAGAGCTTTATATTATATTCTTTTTCTAATTCTGTAATGGCTTGACTCACAGAAGGTTGAGAAATAAATAACCTTTTTGCAGCAGCATGCATTGTTTTTTCTTCAGCAACAGCTACAAATATTTTTAAAGTACGTATTGTCATAGGCAAAACCCTTTCTTTTGCTCCTATTATAGATATTTCATATAAAAGATTAAAGGAGAATATAAACTATTCATTTTAGTAGTATGATTTTATCTGCAGTATGGATTATACAGGAAGTAGGAGTCGAGTATATGGTTTAACAAGGCATAAAAATAGACTAGATGAAAAAAAGTATGATAAAAATTCGACAAAATAAAAGGTTATTAAAGGCTATGAATTTCTTTAATAACTTTTATTTTTATTTGTAAAGAATCAATTTATACGTTATTCACAAAAAAGCATAGGGCATATGTGTGTAGTTTCTTTGAAGGTTTTGTTAAAAAACCACAAAAAAGGTATAAAAAATATTTATTTGTAAAAATAAATCATGACTTTTGGTAAAAATAGACAAATAATATGAAAAAATATGAAGAAATGTGTCGAATTACAAAAACTAAAATTATATGTTAAAATCTTATCAGACAACACCAAAGGGGGAAGGACATAATGAAGTACAGAAAAATGATTGCACTGGGTGCAGTAGCGAGTATTCTTTCTTCAATGCTTTCAGGATGTGGGCAAGCAGAGCAAAAAAGAATTATTCGTATCGGACATAACCAGTCAACAAATCATCCAACACACATTGGATTAACAGCATTTAAAGATTACATAAATGAACAATTAGGTGATCAATATGTGGTTGAAGTATATCCAAGTGAGTTATTAGGTTCTCAAACAGAGATGGTTCAATTAACTCAAACAGGAGCAATTGACTTCTGTGTTGCAAGTAATGCTATCTTAGAGACATTTAGTAAAAACTATGAGATTTTCAATCTGCCTTATTTATTTGCAAGTACAGAGGCTTACCACCATGTAATGGATGATGAAGCATTAACAGATGCGATTTTCTCATCTACACTACAAGCTGGTTTTGAAGCTGTAACTTGGTTAGATGCAGGAACAAGAAACTTCTATACAGTAGGTAAACCAATTGAAAGTCCAGAAGACTTAAAAGGACTTAAAATTCGTGTACAACAATCTCCAACAAATATTGAAATGATGAGACTTTTAGGTGGTTCAGCGACACCAATGGGATTTGGTGAAGTATATACAGCGCTTCAATCAAACATTATTGATGGGGCAGAAAATAACGAAATGGCGTTAACAGATAACGGTCATGGTGATGTTTGTAAATATTACTCTTATGATATGCACCAAATGGTACCAGATATTGTAATCGGTAACGTGGCATTTATGGAAGGTTTATCAGAAGAAGAAAAAGCAATTTTTGAAGAAGGATTTGATATTTTAAGCGAGACTCAACGTACAGAATGGACAACTGCAGTAGCAGCAGCTAAAGAACGTGCAGCTAATGAGCAAAATGTACAATTTATCTATCCTGATCAGGCACCTTTCGTAGAAGCATGTGCACCACTTCATGAATCAGTGTTAGCAAAAAATCCAGCGATTAAGGCAACATATGATGCAATTCAAGAATACAATGCGCAGTATCCATCGGTGGCAGAATAGGAGGCTTATATGAAACAACTTAGAAATCTTTTAAATAAAACTTTAAGCATACTAGCAGGTGGCTGTTTCATCGTAATGGTGGCTTTAGTTTGCTGGCAAGTATTTACACGTTATGTATTACAAAATCCATCTTCTTGGTCAGAAGAGTTAGTTTCTTATGTATTTGCATGGATGGCACTTTTAGGGGCATCTCTTGTAGTAGGAGAGAGAGGTCATATGAATATTCCTATTCTTGTAGAACGTATGAAACCAGCAGGTAGAAAGTTTTTTGCAATCTTTGCTGAAGTTATTGCTTTCTTATTTGCAGCCATTATCTTAGTATATGGTGGGGTTCAAATTACGAGTTTAGCAATGGGGCAAATGACATCTTCTTTAGGCGTACCAGTAGGCGTATTTTACATCATACTTCCAGTATGTGGGGTATTAAATATGATTTATGCACTTTTAAATATCTATGATATTACAAAAGGTCATATTTCCTTAGCGACAGCAGATGAAGGGACTAAGTAAGGAGGACTAGATTATGGCAATAGAATCATTATTAATTATCATCGCAGTATTAGCAGCGCTGCTCGTAATCGGAGTACCAATCTCTTATGCAATCGGTATTTCTTCACTAGCTGCAATTCTTCAAGTAGTACCTACAGATGTAGCGGTATTAACAGCAGCACAAAGAACATTTGTAGGAATGAGTAAATTTAGTTTAACAGCGATTCCATTCTTTATTTTAGCAGGGAACTTAATGAATCAAGGTGGGATTGCAAAGAGACTTGTAAACTTTGTATTAGCTATTTTAGGTAAATTACCAGGTTCACTTTTAGTAACAAATGTAGGTGCAAATGCACTCTTTGGTGCGATTTCTGGTTCTGCTTCTGCTGCAGCAGCTGCTGTAGGAAGCATGGTTAAAGAAGGACAAGAAAAACAAGGTTATGACCCTGCATTATGTGCAGCAACTAATGCAGCTTCTGCACCAGCAGGTCTTTTAATTCCACCATCAAATGCGTTAATTACATATTCGTTAGTATCAGGTGGAACATCTGTAGCTGCACTATTTTTAGCAGGTTACATTCCAGGTATTATTTGGGCATTATGTTGCGTAGTTGTAGCAATGATTATTGCTAAGAAAAAAGGTTACCGCGGGGTGCCTGGTAAGTTTGATTGGAAAAACTTATGGACTGCTACAATTCAGGCTCTTCCATCATTATCTCTTATCGTAGTAGTAATCGGTGGGATTGTTGCTGGGGTGTTTACAGCAACAGAAGGGGCTGCAATCGCAGTTGTGTATGCTTTAATCTTAGGTATTTGTTATAAAAATATTACATGGAAATCTTTCTGGAATATCGTAGTAGATAGTGCAAAAATGAGTGGTATGATCATCTTCTTAGTAGGTGTATCTAACATCATGGGATGGGTAATGGCATTTACTCAAATTCCACAAACAATCTCAGCATTATTATTAGGTTTAACAAATAACCCAATTATTATCTTATTAATCATGAACGTAATCCTTCTTATTGCAGGAACATTCATGGATGTAACACCGGCTATTTTAATTTTCACACCACTGTTTTTACCAATCGTAAAAACATTTGGTATGAGCCCAATCCAATTTGGATTAATTTTAGTGTATAATCTATGTATCGGAAATATCACACCTCCAGTAGGGAATACCTTATTCGTAGGTATTAAGGTCGGAAATACAACATTAGCGAAGACAATGCCATATATGTTACTGTACTATATCGCAATCTTAGTTGGTTTAATGCTTGTTACTTTCGTACCAGCAATTACATTGGGGCTTCCAGCACTTGCAGGAATGATTTAAAGTGTAAAAATAGAGTAAATAATTAGTGTATAAAATGTATAGTGTATAGGATAAGTGTCATTCTTGAAAAAGGATGGCACTTATTTTGTTTTTGGGGTTCAATAATAAGTTATAATATAAGAGTTCTCTAAACTTTTTAAAGAAGGAAGAGGGACACAACTTTAGAAAACATTATAGAAAAACATTTTAATAAGCAGTGTAACAACTAGAAATAATGAGTGCCAAGTGTTATTAGTATGTGGAGAGAAAGACAGAACTAATCTAAAGGCTACAAAATACTTAGTTCAAAATATAAAAGGGACTGAAGTAGAGTACATAAAAAATATGGTATGAGTTAAATTGAGAGGCACAACAAGTGTTGGCAAGCGTATTAAAGGTATTCATGAAAAAATATTATTAAGACTAATTGGAATTGACAGAAAAATAATATAGTGTTACAATCACAAAAAATAGCAAGGGGAGCTTGTAGACAGGCTGAGAGGAAAGTGTGACTTTCGACCCATAACCTGATTTGGATAATGCCAACGTAGGGATGTCGTAGAGAAAAGTGAGCGTATAGACCTAGATGGTGTATACGCTTTTTTACGTGCTTAAATTCAGAGAATCGGGAATGCTGTTTTAAATAAAACAGGAGGAACAGATGATGTTAGGAAAGTATTTAGATAATGTAAGAGCCACCATACCACTCGTTCATAATATTACAAACTATGTCACAGTCAATGATGTAGCTAATGTAATACTAGCTTGTGGGGCAAGTCCGATTATGGCAGATGATGCCTTGGAAGTAGCTGAAATTACAAGTATATGTGGAGGTCTTAATATTAATATTGGAACGCTTAATGAGCGTACGATAGATAGTATGCTTTTAGCAGGTCAGGTAGCAAATGAACTAGGTCATGTAGTATTACTTGATCCCGTTGGAGCAGGAGCAAGTAAGCTTAGAACGAGTACAGCAGAACGTCTAGTAGAAGCTATAAAGTTTGATGTTGTAAGGGGAAATATTTCAGAAATTAAAACCTTGGTAATAGGTAGTGGGACAACAAAAGGTGTGGATGCCAATGAGGCAGATACGGTTACAGAAGATAATCTAGAATCTATGATCGGTTTTGCAAAAAATTTTGCAAAAGATAAAAAATGTATTGTAGCAATTACTGGGGCAATTGATTTAGTAGCTGATGCAAATAAGTGTTATGTGATTCGTAATGGGCGAGCAGAAATGAGCAAAATTACAGGAACAGGATGTCAATTATCTGGAATGATAACCGCCTTTTTAGTAGCTAGTCCAAATGAAAAATTAGAAGCAACAGCAGCAGCTATAGCCACAATGGGAATTGCAGGAGAAATTGCTTTTGACCATATGCAAGAAGGGGATGGAAATGCCACCTATCGTAATCGCATTATTGATGCGATTTACAATATGACAAGTAGCACTTTAGAAATGAGGGCAAAGTATGAAGTGCGATAAAAAGGATTTACTTTTATATGCAGTAACGGATAGAAGTTGGTTAAAAGGGAAAACGCTTTATCAGCAAGTGGAAGAGGCATTAAAAGGGGGAACAACCTTTGTGCAACTTCGTGAAAAAACATTGGATGAAGCAACATTTTTAAAAGAAGCGATTCAAATAAAAGAACTATGTAAGATGTACAATGTTCCTTTTGTGATTAACGATAATATAGAGATTGCTTTAGCTATGAATGCAGATGGTGTACATATAGGGCAAAGCGATATGGCACTTACTAAGGCAAGGGCAAAATTAGGACCAGATAAAATCATAGGGGTATCAGCACAGACTGTAGAACAAGCATTGGAGGCACAGGAAAAAGGTGCAGATTATCTTGGAGTAGGTGCCGTCTTTCTAACAGGTACTAAAGCAGATGCAGTAGAAGTATCCCATGAGACTTTAAAAGCAATTTGCAGGGCAGTCAGTATTCCGGTCGTGGCAATTGGAGGCATTAGTGAGGCAAATGTGATGCAACTTTCGGGAACTGGCATTTGTGGGGTGGCAGTCATTAGTGCCATTTTTTCAAAGCAAGATATAACAAAGGCAAGTATAGACTTAAAAGAAAAGGTACAGGAAATGGTAGAGTGTGATGTGCTGTAAGTGTAGGAAAATAATTAAGGGCGCTATTTTTGATATTGATGGTACTTTATTAGATTCTATGGGCATATGGGAAGAAGTAGGCGTGCACTATCTAAAATCATTAGGTGTTTTACCGGAAGCGCATCTATCAGAGATTTTATTTCCTATGAGTATGGAAGAGGGAGCAAGTTATCTTAAAGAACATTATCATTTACCAAAGGAAGTAGAACAGATTAAAGAAGATGTTTTAAAGATTATTGCAGATTTTTATTATGATGAGGTGACTTTAAAGCCTGGGGTAAAAACGCTATTAGAACTATTTGAAAAGAGGAAAATACCTATGTTATTAGCAACCTCTGGAGATAAGCAGTTAACCATGGCAGCTTTAAAACGATTAGGTATACATGGCTACTTTTCAAAGCTATTAACTTGTACGGAGCTTAAAACCTCAAAGCGAGAACCTTTAATTTATGAAAAGGCGATAGAATTTTTTAATGTACCAGCTAGTAGGGTAATTGTATTTGAGGATGTACTATATGCTTTAAAGATTGCAAAAAAACTGGGTTGTATAACGGTAGGAGTAGAAGATGCAACAAGTCAGAGTGATAGAACAGAGATTATAGAAGTGGCGGATTATTATGTAAGAGATTTTAAAGAACTAAAGACTGTGATGGAATAAATATTGTTATAGTCAGTAAAGTCATATGTAGAACATATAAGAAGGATTAAATTTTATAAGATCAATAACAAGATATATGGCTCATAAGACACTATAGATTTATAAAGTTACTCCAAGAAATAAAGGGCATAGATTTGTAATAAGATAAAGCAAGTTATACAATCAGCAAATATAATATTTGCTAGAGTAAGTAAGTAAGTAAGTAAGTAAGTA
>JAGAVZ010000292.1 GCA_017941635.1 Cellulosilyticum sp. | reverse complement strand
GACCAGAGCTTTGTCGCCGGCTTCCTTCAGATTCCATCTCACGATGGACACCCTTGCCTTAAACTATGTGCTTGGCACTATCAACCCGCACTCAGGACTTTCACCTGTTAGATTGCGCCCATGCTGGGCGCACATAAAAAAGCACTTCTATAATTTTAAATAGAAGTGCTTAAATACTTTATTTTATTGAACAAATTGATTGTTCCATGTTGTTTTATCCATTTCTTGATTGAGCTTAAAGAATTGCTCAAAAATATCTCTTGCTACTTGAATATTATAACCACCAAGGCCATCTGCTCCATACATTGATGTTACAATAGCAAGTTCTGGCTTATCATATGGTGCAAAACCTACAAACCAAGCATTTTCCCAACTACTTTCTTGCGCGGTACCTGTTTTAGCTGCTACCTGAATTGGGAAGCGATTAAAATATGTTCTGGCTGTACCTGCTGGACCAGATGCAACAAGATGCATACCAGAGTGGATGGCATCAATTGTAGACTGTTTTAGATATAGCTCACCATAAACAGTTGGTGTATTTTCGATATAATTACCTGTTCCTTTATTATCTTTGATTCCATTGATAATACTTAAATCATAAACTGTTTTTCCATTGGCTAGAGCTGCTGTATAACGCGCCATTTGAACTGGTGTAAATCCATTATCACCTTGTCCAATCGCTGTACGTACATTATCTGCCACAGTCCATTCCATCTCTACATTTCGGAAACGATTATCTAAATATACTGTAATAATCCCGTTGATAATCTTATCTGTTAGAATGGTATTATAATCAAATGTACCATTTTCCATTGCGACAATAGATTCTCTTAATGCACCACATACCGCTTGCATTGAGGCATCTTGCTCATAAACTTTAAGCGCAGATGTATAGGCCTCTAAAAAGGCTTGCTCCACTAAGCCATCCGACATTTTATCAATTGCTTTTACAATTGTTTTTCGTGTGCCTGGTTGTACAAGTTTATTAAATACCTTCGCTACAGCTTGCTTTGTACGATATTTTAAACTCAAGTTATTATTTCCTTGAATAACCTCAGTTGTAATATCTTTTGCATAGCTTGCTACAGTATCTTTCAATTCTTCTTCATAGTCTGCAATCATTTTATTATAAATATTTTCAAACTCATCACTCATCATAATGGTTAAGTCTGAAGAAAGTGTTTTATAAATAGCATTACTTGTTAAGTCATCTACTTTTTCTTCTATTTCTGTGGCTGCATTTGATGAACCTAACTTGAAGTTTTCTAGAATAGAATCATATAACTCTGTTTTCTGCTCACCACTAATATCTCTTAAACGTTTTAATGCTGTAATCGCTTGTGTATTCACAACTGTTGTAGGATTAGATACATTTGGTGAAGTTTCTTCTAATTCTATACCCGTTTTTTCACTTAGGCCAAACATTTCAACATATTTTGTTAAAATATCAATTCCACCATAAGGTGCACCAAATTTTAGTCCTAGCCTATAAGCTACTTCATAGAAATAATAATTACAAGATACCTCTAGCGCACCTTCTATATTCTCATTTCCATGCCCACTACCTGTATTGGTAAAAATCCAACATTTTGGATAAGGTGAACCTGCCTTTGTAAATTGGCCTGTGTCATAAATCAGTGTATCTTCTGTTACAACGCCTTCTTCAATCCCCGCAATTCCAGTAATCATTTTAAATGTTGAACCTGGTGCTTTGGCTGTTTTTAGAGCACGATTAATTTCTAGGTTACGTGTATCAAAACCGTCATGTAACTTTGTATAAATACTATTAAAGTTTTGGATAAATTCATTATTATTATAAGATGGATAACTTACTAATGCTAATGTTTCTCCTGTATTAGGATCTACGACAACAGCTGTTCCACTACATGGCATAATGTCTGTCTGATCTGGTGTTAATCCACCACTTTCTAACTGAGAAATAAGGAGTGCATTTAAACTATAGTTACCTACTGAAATATTACGTATTTGCTCAGTTGTTAGATTTAATACCCCTTGTTCTGCAAAAGCTAATAATAATTCTCTATCTGTAATCAAAACTTCTTCACTATCTAACATATTAATGAAATGCTCTTGCAAAGTTAAGTTTGTTTGCTTTTCTTCTGGCAAATAAGCTTCTGCCTCTTTTAAACGCTCAACCTCTTTTTCGTAGGATGTTGAAATCTTTGTATATAATTGATATTGTGCTTCATCTTTTGAGGCACCACTCATCATCTTTAGGTCAAGCTGATTATTCTTTGCCATAGAGATTAGTATCTCTCTTCCTGTAAGCGGCGTTGTCTTGGCTGCACCTTGTAATCTTGCAATAATCCCCTCACTAAGGCGCTTTTCTAGTGCATTATACGCCGCCACTTGTAACTCTGCATCTACTGTTAAATAGACATCGTTCCCTGCAGAAGCCTCTTCTGTTTCAAGCGTAAATACAGTACGTCCCACATTATCTACTTCAATCAGCTTACTTCCTTTTTGTCCACGAAGGTCTGATTCCATAGAATTTTCTACACCAACCTGTCCTACAATATCATCTTTTTCATAGCCTTCTTCTGCCAGTGCATTATATTGACTTTCTGTAATAGTTCTTGTATAACCCAACAAGTTTCCAAATGCTTTACCATATGGATAATAACGTTGTGATTCTACTTCTGGTGTAATACCTGCAAAATCATTTTGATTTTCTTGAATTGCAGCTAAAGACTTCATAGAAATCCCCTGTGCAATCGTTACACTCTTATATTTTTGATAGGTTGTTTGTCGAATTTCAAGTCGCATAGCTAAAATTTTTCTTGCTTCTTCATCACTAAAGGATTGATCCATATTGAATACATCCTCACTACGTAAGTAAGCAATCAACTCTGCTGCTGAATAACCATAAATTTCTTCTTTATGCTCATTATCATTATACGGTACATAATTGGTAATAAATCTTCTGACACTCTGTGAGTCATCTGTAAATACAAAAGGTACAGTCTTAGAAATTGGTATATTATCAATGTATGTATCCTCATTTGCTTCTAATAAATTGGCTACTTTAAGAAGAATCTTATCTAATTCGCCCGTTTTCAAAATAATTTCTGGATTATAGTTAAGTACATAAACCGCTTTATTCGTTGCTAGTGGCTTTCCATATCGATCATAAATAAGCCCTCTAATAGCAGGAATCTCAACTTCTTTTTGTACAGTTGAACGTAACTCCTGATCATAGGTATCATGTTCAATTATTTGTATCTTATAAAATTGATAGGTGATGACTAAAAACATGCCCACAATCACTGCGGACATCATCACAAGCCTATCTGAAAATAATCTATATTTTGGTTCATTGATTTTTCGAGGTTTCATGTCTTCTAGTACTTTAAAAGCCCTTTCCTAGTTTTATTGAACTTCTTTACTTAATTTTATTTAACTTATTTATTTTAGCGTATTCTATTTCAATTCACAAGCCTTATGTTAAATAAAGCAAAGTTTTTAGGCCTTTGCTTAAAAACTTTGCTTTACAAGGAAACTATAATTCACTTCCGTCATCAACCCATTCTTTAGCATGGACAACATCTTCTACTGATGGAATAGTGAGTTTACCATCCCCTTTAACGCACGCTACATCTGCTAGTGGGAAGGTATATTGATTATTACGACAGTCTATATTATTGAGTCGTAGGTTACAAGCTCCTGTTAATGCATTACTTTTTTTATCACTCATTTTTGTCACATCCTTTATGATTTTGATTTGCTCCAAAGTTTTACAGGTATTAAATCACTTGTAATTGCTTCTGATGTATAATCATTTTGCTCCATCCAATCAATAAAAAGCGTCATTGTTTCTATCACACTTTTTATATCATGAAATAAAATCACCTTTGGGTCCTTCTGCATCTTGCCTAAGTCTTTAATAGTATGATTAAAGGTTTTTTGTGGATTGCGATAACTCCAATCTCTAGAATCGATATTCCAATCCCACAAAATGTAATGTCTACTATCTAGTGCTTCTCTCTGCTTTTTGGTCAGATACGGTGAACTCCCATAAGGTGTTCTTGCCAAAACTGTTCTTTGTCCTGAGATAGACTGCAACGTATCATTCGCCTGATCCATTTCTTTAACAGGTCCAAATACCCCACAATAAAAAGTTTCTTTTTCATGGGTTACTCCATGTACGCCTACAGCATGCCCTTCATTAATCATCCTTTTCACAACCTCAGGATTTCTTTGCATCTCAGCATCTAACATAAAAAAAGTTGCCTTCATATGATGTTTATTTAATAAATCTAATAACTCATTTGTATATTCTGATGGTCCATCATCAAATGTTAAATAAAGGATTCTGGAGGATTGTGTGTGCTCTTCCTGTGCATAAATACATCCGTAAAAGAGCCCTATGCAACATCCCAATATCATTAACCATTTTAATATTGTTTTCATGTACTCACCTATCTTACATTCTTATAACTATTTATGATTGTGCTCCTATCAATCTTCTTTGTTAGTATGAGTCTTTTTTTCAATCTCATTCATCTCGACTTCATAAAACAAAATTTTTTACAAACTTAAATTTTACTCAGGGATTATTTTGCATAAAAAAACAACTTGTTTCCCCTATTTAGAAACAAGTTGACTCATAATCTAGCTTATCAAAAACTCTATTCTATTTTCATTTAATATATAGTTATGATATGGTTTTTGGTGCATACATTCATATAATGCACATATTTTATCTGCTATGTTCACAATAACACTTTCTTTATAGCGTGGTGGTACAAATGTTAAAGGAAACATATGACACTTAATCATATTTTCTTGCCTTTTTGTCAGTTTCCAATCTCTTTTTGCATTCTCTAATGAAACCTTGGCATGTTTAAACAAATGAAAAGATCGCTCACCACTATGACAATCATATAGATAGTAATCATGAAGTAATGCGCCATAAATGAGTTGCTCTTCATGGCACTTAATATGAAGTGCACGTACCAGCCATAAACTCATATGCGCTACCCCAATGCTATGATAATAGGTTGAGGTATTATAATGATGTATATACTCTCTTAGTTTTTCAAATGCTGTCTGTTCATTTAATCGTGATACACACTTTAAAATTAATTCTTTATCTTCTAACCTTAACATCCCCATATCAGATGACCTTTCTTTTATCCCTATTAAATATTCACCTTGTCAGATTGTTATTCTATTAGTTCTTTACTCCATCAGACATTTATCAGACAAGTATTATGTCAGACGAATATTTTACCTTTTTTTATTTGTCCAAACATTTATGATGCTAGACATTTATTATGTCTTACCTCTCAACTTCATTTTAACATCATTTGAGTAACATAACTATACAATTTAAAATTATTTTTAATGACAGCACTTTTTACAAGGTGTGCGCTCCCCAACTTCATCCATTGTTGTTGCAATTGGTTCTTTCATATTAGAGCACGTTTGATTCATATGGAAACATTTTCCACTATTTGTATAGTACACGATTGTTCCTTCATGCGCTTCTATTGGTTTAAACGCTTCTACAACTTCATCCTCAGCTTGGTCTGTTTCTGCCTTCTCTGTAGATGAACTCACACTTTGATGCGTATTTGGGCTCGTATTCTGACCTAACGCTTGGCTTGAATTTTTTTCACCTTCACCTACTGAGCTACCATTATTTGTGTGTACAGCACCTTGTAGGGGGTTAATACTTTTTTCTGTAACTTCAAAAACAATATCTCCTAATTGATCTGTACGATAAATAGCAATGTCTAATTGACTCAGTGTATCTAATGTTATTTGGTCTGGATGATTATATTTATTCCCTTCCCCACACGTAATGACTGCATACTCTGGATGAATAGCTTTGATAAATGCTTCATTAGAAGAAGTTTTTGAGCCATGATGTCCCACTTTAATCAAATCCACATCCCCTACTAAACTCATATCTATTTTACTTTCAATACTCTGATCTGCATCTCCCATAAAAATGACACGTGTCTCACCATAAGTATATAAAATAACTAATGAACAGTTATTTACATCCTTCTCATTGGCAACACTTACAATTGTTAAAGCAGCATCACCTAATGAAAAACTTGACCCCAATAAGGGGACACTTGGTGTCAATCCTTTATCCATAATTGCCTGAATCATATCTGTGTAGGTTTTTGTCTCCACTTTGCCATTACCTACCAAAACTTGTCCCACTTCTAGATTCGTTAAAACAGCATCTAAACCACCAATATGATCTGCATCAGGATGTGTTGCAAATACATAATCTAGCTTTTCAATACCCAAGTTATTGATATAATCTACTACAAGCTGCTCATCATTATTATCGCCGCCATCAATTAAGGCAGCCACATCACCTTGTTCAATCAAAATAGCATCACTATTTCCTGTATCAATAAAATGAATGCGTGCTGTTTTTTGCTCTTCTTGCCTTGAATCTACTGATTCCTTTTGTTCTTGTGTATCAATTTCTGGCGCTAGATTTATTTTGTTGTCATTGTTTTTTCCACATCCAACAGCTAGGCCTAAAACTAAACCAACTGTCCATAAAATAAATAGTAACTTCTTATGTATTAGATTCTTTTGTTGTATTTTCTCCTGCATTTTTTGTTCTCCCTATGTTTCCCAAATAGTCTTCTTTTAAAATTGCAGCTTGCCACACATCTTGAAAAATACCATCTTTACACACTTCATGTCTTGCAATGCCCTCAACCGTAAAGTGACATTTCTGCATCACACGTAGTGATGCAGGATTACAAGTCATACAACGTCCTTTTACACGTTCAAGTTGAAGTTCATTAAAAGCAAACACCAATATCGCTTCCACTGCCTCTGTCCCATACCCCAAATTCCAATATGTTTCTCCTATGAAATAAGTCACTTCGCCATTTTTATTTTTCCAGTCTATATTCACAATGCCTATATTTCCAATGTAATCGTTATCTAAGCTAAAAATTCCCCATTCATATCCCCGTTTGTACAAAGCATTTTTTAATGTGAATTGTAACCAGATTCCAATCTGCTCCCTTGGATAAGGATAAGGAATATTGAGGGTTGTCTGATAAATGCCTTTTGAATTGATGACTACATAAACCTTATCTTCATCTTGTTTTTCATACGGTCTTATAATAAGTCTTTTCGTTTTTAGCATACTTTATCTCCTTAACCTTGCAACTGAATAATCCGCACAATCATTAGAATCACCATATGCCCTGGATAAAACCAATAGAAAAATTTGCTCCATCGTTTTTCTGAAATCTGTCTTGTCCCATAAATAATACTATAGGCCACTACGCCTATACTTTGAAATAAACACAAAGTAGAATCTTGACCATAAAAAATAGCTGTTAGCATCAAATAAAACAATGCCATTTGAGCAAGGTTTTCTCCCCTTAGATGTATAAAATACCCCATCAATACTACAATTACACCATAACTTCCATAATCACATCCCAATACATCTGCTAGCACAATACTCATACATACTAAAATAATTGTGAGTATGCCTTTGTATTTTGTTTGAAATATGTTATTCATATTTTGTTTCTTATGATTGATTAAACTTTGTACATCACTCTCTTTATTAGTTTGTTCTTTTTTTAATTGCTCTGGTACTATATTTGCCTTTTGCAAACAGTCAATACACCACAATGCAATAAAAAATGTAAAACCTATATTTAAATGAAGTGTAAAGAACGCTCCTTCACCGCCCCAATAATGCATTCCCCAAAAAGGTATTTGCGAGACAAATGAAAAGAGGAGCATTTTTTTCATATACCTCTTTAATGAAGTAGTATAAAATGCTCCTCTTGCAATACCATACGCAAAGATTGGCATTGCCAAGCGCCCAATGATTCGCCATCTTAAATCCAAAGGAAAAAAGAGAAGACCAATATGATCTAGTAACATACAAAGGGCTGCTATAAATTTCATAATCTGTTCCTCCAAACTAGAATGGATAACACATACTTACTAGGTAAAGTACAACCACACCAATAACACCTTGTATAATAGCAAAACGGAATACCGCTTGCGTATTAGACCATCCCATTACCTTTCTTACTTGGTCATGAATTGGTGTACGTACATTCTTAAGAATTCTAATTTTCAAGAATTTGAGTAAAGCTACTTTTACAAGCCCTAAACCACCATCAATAATCAGCATAAATGCCACTGGAATATATAAGAATGGACTATTGGTTTTCAAAATTGCAATACTGATGAAAAGTCCCATAGCACGTGAACCTGCATCTCCCATCATCAGTTTGCTTGGTGTTGCGTTAAACCATAAATAACCTAATAAACATACAATAAAGAGTAAAATAATATAATTAAACTCTGAGTTAATCCCTTTAATTTGGTTAATACCAAAGATTGTTCCTAATGTGACAATGGTTAAGGTAGCTGATAACCCATCCACACCATCTGTACAGTTTGTAACATTAATAGAAGTCCAAACTAAAATAACAGTTAAAATCGCAAATAAAATGGTTGGAATCGTTACGCTCATTCCAAGCGAAATCACTTCTACTGTACTTGTATTGAAATTCAAGAATGTAATTGCTACCATAATGGCAATCGCAAAATCTAATAAGCCTTTTTTAAGTCCTCCCCAAGGCATTCTTGCGCAGTCATCTAAAAAGCCTGTCATCATAGCCGCAGCTACTAAAATCGCATAAATCAAAAACTCGTTATGATACTGGCCAAATAAAACAGCACATAATACAAAAACAACAATAAAAACAAAACCAGCGCCTCTAGGCTTTCCTGCCGAGAGCTTGCCATCATGAGCAAAATCTCTTCCTAGATCCTTTGGTAAATACTTACTCCATTTTGCAAGTGCAAAACAAGTAAAACAAAATGCAAACAAAATACCTATAAGTATCAGAATTTCTGGCTTAAGGTTATTAAAAATTAACTGTAACATATGTAATTTCCTTTCATTTCTTTCTCCATGAACAAAATATCAAATAACAACTTGACTACAATTTCTTTAAAGTTCTAAGCTGAGTGATACTTCTAATTTGTCCACTAACTACTTGTTACATGGAATAATTTTTTACCTATAAAATCTCTATAGGTTTCTATATTATTCCCAACCTATGAAAATATTAACACTTAAGTCTTAAAATGTCCATGCTTTAAAGAGGATTATTCTATAGATTTTATGTTAAAAAAAGGAAATGTATGCTACTGTTCTATTTTTCGCTTTATACTTGATATTTATTCTTTTCTATAATAGAATATAGTAGTTGATAACAATTATTATTCAGGAGAGTATATATGTTAGAACTTACAGCTATTTTAAAAGAACATGGTCTTAAAGTCACTCCACAAAGACTTTCTATCTTTAAAATGCTCCGTCATACACACATTCATCCAAGTGCTGAAATTATTTATAAATCCCTTCAACAAGAGCATCCAACAATGAGTCTTGCAACGGTTTATAAAACATTAGATACTTTTGTTCAACATGGACTTGTACAACAACTGAATCTTGGGGAAGATAGTTATCGTTATGATGCAGATACATCACAACATTCACATATACAATGTACAAAATGTAAATGTGTTATTGACTTACCAGCTCTTCAACATGTGGAAGATTTCAGAAAAGATGTTCAAAGCGCAACAGCTTTTAATCTTTCTTACGAACAAATTTATTTTTATGGTG
>JAGAVZ010000291.1 GCA_017941635.1 Cellulosilyticum sp. | reverse complement strand
TTATTTAATTACCTTATAAATTACTACACACGTGCTCTTTTAATTTTCTTAGAGGTTGTCTTTTCAAAAGGTACTTCTCTTACCTTTAAGGTATGGATACGTTTATATAAAGGTACATTTTTATTAACTTCATCTACAATTTGTTGAAGTGCGGCAACAGAATCTGAAATACCAGCCATTTGCATATACTCTTCATTTGGATAAACTTCTGCTGTAATGACATTATTTTCACCATAAACCAAAACTTCAGCTACAAGTGGTGCTTCATATAATTTATTTTCTAATTCTTCAGCAGATACGTTTTCTCCATTACTTAGGATAATAAGGTTTTTCTTACGTCCATTGATATAAACAAAGCGGTCTTCATCTACATATCCTAAATCACCTGTTCTAAGCCATCCATCTACGATGGTTTCTGCTGTCGCTTCTGGATTTTTGTAGTATCCCATCATAACGCTATCACTTTTTACCCAGATTTCATTATCTACAATCTTAGCTTCTACACCTGGAAGAAGCTGTCCTACAGATTCATCCTTAGAAAGCCAAGAATAGTTACAACTAATACGTGGTGCTGATTCTGTCATACCATAGCCTTGTAAAAGTTGGATGCCAAATTCTCTAAATCCAGCAACGTACTTAGGATTTAAGTATGCACCACCACAGTAGATTGTTTTTAGTTTGCCACCTAATGCCGCTTGTGCAATAAGAGGTTTTGGAATATCCGGAGAGGCTTTACTTGCTTCACTTAATTTGTAGTACATAGATTCTAGAATCATTGGTACAAGTAAAATAATATCTGGTGTGAAACGTTTAAGGTTACGAACTAAATGACGGATACTATCATTGATACATACTGTGCTACCATTGTGCATCGCAAGCAAGATATCACAGTTAAAGCAGAATGCATGGTGAATTGGTAATACACTAAGCATAACAGCATCTTGTGGTACTTTCATATCTACACAAACAGCATTATGGATTAGATTCTTGTGTGAAAGCATAACCCCTTTACTCTTACCTGTTGTTCCTGATGTATAGAGAATTGCACATAATGTTTCAGGGTCAATTTCCTTATTATATGTATCTTGATTTTCTGCTAAACAGTTTCTTAAAGAAAGTTCATCAGTATCACTTTCTTCTTTTTTCATATGAATAAAATACTGAACCTGTGGGCAGCTTGCTTTTGCCATTTCTCTTAAATGAGCATATTGTTCATCATAAACAAATACACTAATATCTGCTCTGTTAAGTAAGTCCAATACCTCTTCATTAGGTAATTCTCTATCAATCGGTACAATGACACTACCACTACTTGCAGCACCAAAATATGTTACAACATATTCATATGATGTAGGGCCAATAACAGCTACATGTTTTCCTACCATCCCTAATTTCTCTAACATTCTACCAAAGGCATCTGTATCCGCTTTAACTTCTGCATAGGTCTTTTCTATCATTTCTTTGTTTTCTATATAACGATAAGCAATACACTCTGCATAATCTTTACCAGCCTCTGTAACCAATTCTCTAATATTCTTTATCTCCTTCACCCTAAAATCCCCCTTATCTTTGTCACAAACTGATAATATATATTTCCCCTCTATCATCTTCTGTCTAAAGGTATAGTTTGGCTGATTACTTTCGATTTTGCCATCCTGCCTTATATGAAATACTGCGCTTTTCATTGAAAGCTGTAAGCCTTTACCTACAGCTTTAATATAACTTTCTTTTAGTGTCCACAGTCTAAAGAATAACTCCTCTGGATACTGTGCTTTCTTCACATCCTCTTGCTCCCCATGGTCACATACCTTTTTCATCACACCAATTGGAAAAGCTTTGACCCTCTCTATATCTATCCCTACATCAGTTGTCCCAATCACACAGGCCACCATTTCCTCACAGTGACTTATATTAAAGTGAATCTCTGGATGTTGTATGAGATATGGCTTACCATAACTATCCCTTTTAAACGTATATGCATCTACTTGAATCCCATAATATCGATTTAAGGTTTGAATCAAAAATTGCCATGCCTCTTGATGGAGCTTTTGTTCCCTATTCAACTTTGTTTCGTCTAATGCTCTATCAATTTTTTTGTACAAAATCATATCTTATGCAACTTGAGCAGAAATATAATCTACTACCTCTTGTACAGTGCGTAAATTCACAGCATCTTGCTCACTTATCTCAATGTCTAATCGTTCTTCAATCTCTCCAATTAAGCACATTAAGTCATAGGAATTAAAACCTAAGTCTTCAATTAGTTTTGCTTCCATTGTAATTTTTTCTTCTTCAATCTCTACAAACTCACAAATCATTTCTTTTAATTGTTTAAACATTTTTTTATCCCCCTTATGATTAATTCCCTATTTATTTATAAAATTTTTATCTATAAACATTATTTCTTTTATACCTAAAGCATCTCCTTATGCTTAAAGTATCCATTTTCCACTAAGTACTACCTCTTTTCCTTTAAGTAATACCCTCTTAAATCTCCTTTATGAAAACCTTATGCCTATACTGTACGCATAATTTCTCCTACAGTCTTTTCTTCATGTTGAACACCTTGGAAGATAATTTTACACATATAATAGTACATATCTTGTAATTGCTTTTCACTATACATACTTGGTTGATATTCAAAGTAGAAATCTAAACCTTGATCTACTGGACTATGCATTACTGTAAGGTATAATGCTTGGCCTGCCACACCATTTGGATACCATTTACACTTATAGTCGATATCATTTAATCTTTCATCTTTCCCTCTCATAGAAAGTGGTTGATAGGTTAAACTCATACATTCATGTGTAAATCCTGGAGCATAACCATAAAGCTCTTGAATATCGCGAAGGAGTTGTACTGGGTCATAATTAGAATGTCTAAAGATTTCATTTTGAGCTTTTTGAATCACCTTAATACCTTCTTTAAAGGTTTGGTTTTCTTCTACAATCGTACGGCATGGGAAGAAATGGACTCTTGTTCCACCAGATTTTTTCTCTAGGACTGTACCTCTTCTGGCTACTGTAGATTTAATGGTGACATCTTTCTCAAAGTTATTTTCTTTAGAAAGATAAGTACGAATTCCCATAAGAAGTAAGCATACCATTGGTAACTTATTTCTTTCACAATAAGAAATTAGTTCTGCTGTAGGCTCAGTTTCTAGATGGAAAACTTTATGTTGTGCTACAGAATCTTGTGGAATCATCCTAGCTGCACGTAAGTTTGGATTATTCATCTCTTTTCTAGTTGTCTCAAGACGGACTGGCCCATTAATATCTGTAAAGATTGGTTCACTTGCCATATAATATTCATGCCAGTATTTTGCATCTTTTTGTCTTTGAGGAGAATCTTGTTCATACGCCAAATCTTTCTTAAGGGCTTTGATATAAGATTGCATTTCTTTTGGATAATCTAATCCATATTTGAGCGAGCAGTAAATTTCAATTAAATCTGTCATCGTTGCAAAAATTCCTGATGAGTCTAGAGTCATATGATTGATTACAAAATAAATACCTCTGTAATTGCTTGGTGTATTCACCATTACCATTCGATTAAGTGGTTCATCATATTTATCTAATGGAATAGCCGTCCACTCAGTAAAAATGTTATCTATCTCCTCTTCAGACTTATCACTTAAATCTACATACTCAATTTCCTTTTCTTCAAATGGTGCAACGTATTGATAAACTCTTCCCTCTTCATCCTGAGTAATTTGAATACGAAGTGCCTCATTTCTTTCATAAGTTTGTTTAATTGCTTGTTTTAAATACTCAAAATCAATATCATTGTTAAGAAGCATGCTCGTACCTATATTTAAAACTTGTTTATGCGGACATGCTTGTAGTGTATAGAAAAAGACTCTTTGTGCTGCGGTTAATGGATATAACTCTTTTCCCTCTTGAATTTTTACTGTACTCATTTTTACCCCCTATTTTCCCATTTATAAAATTTTTTTATCCTATCAAAACATCTATTAACTAGCCCTCTTCTATCTAGCTCCTCTTCCTACTGTATCTTTTAACGAATCTTTGAATGTTTAACAAATATCCTTTGACACAACCGCATCCCCCATTATATGGTTGTGCTCTTCTTTTTTACTCTCCTAAAAATTCTTTAAGTGCCTTTTGATAAGTTTCTGGGGCTTTAAAATAGGCTTCTCCATGGCCTGCCCCTTCTATAAGAATAAGTTTTTTCTCAGATGTACATGCTTTATACATTGTTTGGCTCATCCATGTTGGAACAAAGTCATCTTGATCTCCATGTATAAATAAAATAGGTAGTTTAGATTTTTTCACGCGCTTGGTATTATCAATGCCATTAAAGCTATATTTAGCTTTCTCCTTACAAATGGAATCTGCAATATGTAGGATTGGAAACGTTGGTAAATGATAATCTGATTTTAAAACATGTTCAAACACTTCCCAAGGTGAGGTAAATGGACAATCTGCAATAAGACCTTTAATTTGTGATGGAAGGTTTTCTGAACAAAGGGCGACTGTGGTCGCACCTCCCATAGAAACACCATGCACATAAATTTCTGCCTCTTTACCAAGTCTTGCAATCGCTAACTTGAGCCATCCTTTACAATCTTGATGGTCTAGTACAGCAAAACCTACATATTCTCCATCACTTTTTCCATGTCCTCGATGGTCTACAAAAAGCACATGATAGCCTAAATCATGATAAAAATGTGCTATTGGCGCAAAGTTACCAATTCCTGGACTCCTATAGCCATGCAAAACTAATACCATCTTTTTACTTTCATAAGGTGCTTCTAACCAAGTTCCTCTTAATGTCAGCCCATCATTTGTCTTGATATCTAGTGGCTCTATCTTTTGTTCTTTCACCCAACTTACTTCTTGCTTAATAATTGGTATATACTGATCCCAAATCGCTAATACATCATCTGGTACGGGACTCTTTTTAATATTATCTTCTCTCTTAATCGTTTTTTGAAAGAGATATGCTGCTCCTCCCAACACGCCCATTGATGCTAAACCAACTGCTCCCAATGCACAACCGAACGCTTTCATCCTTTCACCACCTAATTTGTTTTATTTTTATAATTTTCAAAATAATTACATTTTTAGGTTACATCACTTTTGACCGTCGGTCAAGATTTTTTTTTGAACATCGGTCAACTTTTTGATAATACTCGAATTTTTATAATTTTCTATGTTATACTACAAATATAAGGAGGCCTATCTATGAAAAAGCAAAATAAACGTGACTTAATTTTAGATGCAATGCAATCACTCATGAGCCAAAACTTAGCTTCCACAGCGACTGTGAGTGATATTGCTAAACATGCTGGTATTGCTAAAGGCGGGATTTACTATTACTTTAGCTCTAAAGACGAAATTTTAGACGCTGTTCTTGAGCGTTCTTATTCACAAACGATTGAACAAAGCTGGTCTCTCATTGAAAGTAAGGGATTAGATGCCCTCTCTAAGATTAAGCAAATCTTCCAAATGTGTGTGTATCCTGATATTGCCTTACACCAACAGGAAATGCTTAACTACCTTCATCTCCAAGATGATTTAAACCTACATCACAAATTTTTAGCACTCACCATTCGTGAATTTACGCCAATTCTAACCAAAATCATCCAACAAGGTGAACGTGAAAATACTCTACATTGTGAATTTCCTGAGCAAACTTCAGAAATTGTCTTGTCTATGCTTGTTTTTCTTTTAGACCATACCATCTTTGCTTGTAAGGATTCGGATATTCCCAAAAAGCTCCATGCCCTTGCCATTATGCTAGAACGTAGCATGAATGCCCCTAAAGGAAGCTTTGACTTTCTTTATGCCGAATTTGAGCATGAAAAAAGCAACGAAACATAATATTTCGTTGCTTTTTTCATGTTTTATCCCATCTATAGCCATTGTATAAAAGCCGTTTTATCCTTACGATTATATCCTGCTTGCTCATAAAATTTAAGTGTACTTTCTTCCTTTGAACCCGTTAAAAGCATCATCTTATAGCAATTTTCCTTCTTAGCAATTTCTTTGGCATAATTTAGGCAAGCAGTCGCTAATCCTCTTTTTCTATAGTTTGCATCGGTTATGACATTTTCAATAAAAGCATATGGTCTTTGTCCATGAGTCAAATTCAAAATAATAACACATACACATGAAGAAATAATCTTCCCATCTTCCTCTGCTACAATAATATGATGATTCTTATCTTCAATAATTTGCTCCCATAACTTCATGATTTCTTCTGTTTGCTCTGGCATTGGATTATTATGTAACTGCATATAAAGTGACATAAGTTCATTAAAATCTTCTCTTCTTAGTTCTCTAATCATAGTATCCACCCTCACTATTTTCTATTCATTTGTATTTTATCGTACAATTTTTGTATACACCTATTAGATAATCCTCCATACCTAAAGGTTCACTTGAACTTTAAATTTTTTATTTATTCCATTTCAAATTTATGATTTAACTTTTCCTTCCTAAAAGCTTAATCTCCACTTCTTCACTTCTTCATGTGCCTATGTTATAATTACGCATACACAATTTACTAGACGATAAATGACTAAAAGGAGATTGCAATGAACACAGTAACATTACTTAAAAATACATTAAACGCTTTTCAAAAATCACAAGAGCTTCCTGCGTTTGCTAAGCACATTCAAGAAGTAGAAAGTTCTACTATCAAATTAAAAGAAGAATTAAGTCTTCTTGTTCAAAATGAAGAGCAATTCTCAGAAACAATCGGTATTATTTCTTCTGTTTTAGCTAATGTTGAAAATGAAGTAAAACACATTCTTCAAAAACATAAAGAAATTGAACTTAATATCTTAACAGAAAACTTTGTGGCACCTATTATGGCATATCTTCAAAAAGAAATTCCACATCAAACTCGTGTACACATTAACTATCTTGATAAAGATACAGAGGTTCAATTTGAAATCCTTGATCCAAAAGGAACTAAAACTTTCACATTAGTACCAGACTTCACTGAAGAACGTGTACTTTTCGTTGCAAACGAGGAACTTTGCAATCTTTCACCATTTGGTTCATTAACAAATGCCTTTGGACATGAATTACTTGTTGCACCAGCTGAGCTTGGTACATTAATTCGTCTTTTAGGCTTAAAATAACATTTGACTAATCACCCTCCCTTATGAGCTAGTGAATAGCAATAAAAAATGTTATATGCCCCCATAAGTTAGACCAATCTCTAACTTATGGGGGCATTTCATCTATTGGGTTATTTCTCACATCTATTAAATTGATATGCTAAATTCATACCTTCTTTAATTTGTTCTAATCCCTTTTCCAATTGCTGACCAGTTAGTATTTCTTGTAGTGAAGTGATTTCCTCTAAATAATGAACTCCAACATCTACTTTTCCTGATAAGAGTAAACATACTGTTGCTGCTGCAACGTAGGCTGTCATTTTGGCATTATCACTTCCTGATATTTCGTAAACCACTTCTTTAGTCTCAGATACTGATTTTATACTTCTTACTCTTGCTTTGATTTGCAAAACATAATCATCCGTACCAATCTTTAGCTTCTGTGCTACCCATATTCCTTTTAAAAGTAAGTTTTTGCTTATTAAACCAAAACGATTCATTAGCGCTACTTCTTTAGTAATCCAGTTCACATCATAACAAAATCTAGATTGTACATCCCAGATTCCTAATGTTTTAGGGATGATATGCTGATCAGCTAAATCTATTGGATAACAAACCTGTGTTTTTCTAGATAAAAAGTTTATTTTCTTTCCTTCTCTAAAAGGTCTAAGTTCTTTTTTCCCACTTTGCCCTTCTAATTCTATTGTTCCCTTTAGATTGTCCAGTAGCCAATCCAATGCATCCATACCATAAGTTTCTCCTACCCCAAGTAACATAGTACTTTCCACGGACTGAACTTCCTTATATTTTTCTTTGATTTCTCGTACCATTAAGTTGGTTAAACCTGGACAAATCCCCACCCCAAATATAATAGAAGTTTGCATTTGCCTTACCTCTTCCTCATATTTCTCAAGCAGTACAAGTTTTTGATAACTTGGTGTAATATCTATATAATGTACATCCCTTTTAATGCATTTCTCAACTACAGTCGTATCCTTAGGTACAAAGCACATAACCACTACTTGTGCTTCATCTAATAAGCTCTCTACCTCTTTTTCCTTTGATAAATTACAAGCTCTACCTTTTACCAAACCTTTTGTCTGTGCTTCAAAAGCCTTTGCCTTTTCCAAATTTCTTCCAACAGCTAAAACTCTTCCCGGATATTTTTTACCTAAAGCTTTACTTAAATAACCACCAACTTGTCCATACCCACCCAAAATAACAATTTTATCTTTCACTAAATCTATCCCCATACTCATTAATCTCCTATATTTTCTTACTTTAGCCTATTCCTATTTACCTTTATTACAGTTTTTCCTTATACCTACTTATTATTATTTGCTTATCCCTTACATACACCACTACCAACACCTACAGATAATAAGGTTGATTCTGCTAATTTAGCATAATCTCCTTCGTATTGCACCATGCCACTAATGAGTAGATGAGCTAATCCATGTACCGTGCTCCAACATTGTAAAATAGCTACATTTCTAACTTTTTCATCAGGAATCATCTCTTCTAAAAACTTGGATGCCACTTCGACAAAGGTTTTAAATGGATGATTTTCTTCATATTCAAAATGATTGTCTACAATCGTCACCATAGCTTGTTTTTTTCCCAAGAAAAGTAAATTAAAGTAATCTTTATGTTCCATCATATAGGTTACATAGCGTATTCCTATGGCTAGAAGACACTTTTCATTTGGATTTTCTTTGGCCACACGTAAAACTTCCTCTGATAAATCTTGCATAACATACTTCATAATAGCATCTAGTAATTCTTCTTTATTCTTAAAGTGTTTATAAGGGGCTGTATGACTCACCTCACAAGCTGCTGCTATTTTTCTAAGAGAAAAACTTTCAATTCCCTCCTCATAAATCATTTCAATTCCTTTTATAATTAATGTTTCCTTTAATGCCCCATGATGATACGCCTTTTTTTCCATCGTCTTACTCCTTCCTTTCTTTATCATACCATAACAAAATAAATATTTTCAAAATATTCATAATTATAATGTTGACACTGTAAACTTAACTTATTATAATCAAATCATGTTTACATCGTCAACATTGAAAGGAGTATTTTATGAATGCAACTATTTTATATGAAACGATAAATGATGTGCCCTTATCTTCATCTATTAATTCTGCACTTACTCACACTTTTGGTAATGTCTCTAATGTCTCTCTTATTGAAATTATTAAAGAAAATATCAAACCTTGTATTGGCTGTTTTGGTTGTTGGATCAAAAATCCTGGACAGTGTATGATAAAAAATGATTTAACCACTATGACAACTCCTGCCTTTGTTCAAAGTGATGTGATGGTTATTGTTTCTTCTATTCACTATGGCTCCTATAGTGCCACAATGAAACGTGTCATTGACCGTTCTATCCCTAATATTCTTCCTTTCTTTAGACAATATAAAAATGAAGTCCATCATCAAATGCGTTACAAAAAACTTGCACGGCAAATCATTCTTGCTTATGGTGACAATCTCACCACAGCAGAAAAAGAAACTTTTATCAAACTGACCAAAGCTAATGCCACTAATTTTGGTATCAATGATCCTACTGTTTATTTCTGTAATACCACCGAAGATATTCACCCTATTCTTAGTCAAATTCAAACACAACTTCAAATAAACCAATAATAAGGAGATGATTTTATGAGTCAAAAACTTGTTTGGATTAATGGTAGTCCTAAACCCGACCATCCAAGTGCTTCTCACCAGATGATTGAATATCTTTCCAATTTACTTACTTCCCACTATGATAGTATGCTGGAAGTTAATGCTTTAAAATTATCTCTCCAGCCTACCAAACTTACCGAACACTTTAAGGAAGTTTTATCTGCTCATGTCATGGTTATCGTGACACCACTTTATGCAGATTCTATGCCTTCTGGCCTATTAGATTATCTTTATCAGTTTGAAAACTTTGTCAAAACACATTCTGAGGATAACTTGAAATATCCACTTAAAGTCTATGGCTACATCAATTGTGGTTTTATTGGTGGCTATCAAAATCATATTGCCTTGGAAATATTAGAACACTTTGCACATCGTATGAACTTTACTTGGTGTGGTGGACTAGGCGTTGGCAGCGGTGCAATGCTTGCAGGAACACTTTACTCTGTTCCAAAAGATGCTAAGATGCAGCGTCCTATTTATGAGGGCTTAGATGTTTTTATCAAAGCTTTAAAATCTCAAAAAGCTATTCCTACTTGTAATAAACAGCTTCTTGTTACGCAAGACTTTTCTCCTTCACTTTTTAATTTTGCACTTAATATAAATTGGATGGCACAATCTGGTTGGAAGTTTAAAAAAATATATGCTAAACCTTATCTAAAACAGTAAAAAATTTTTTATAGCAAAAGAGACCACCCCGTATATGAGGTGATCTCTTTTTAATGGATATATTTCCTATCCTTCTCTCAAAAAAATACTTCTATCTTTTCTCTCTCTGTATCAATACATATCATAGCTAGCTTCTTATCAACTACTGCCATAATCGTATATTTGTTCTTTTTCAAAACCAAATTCATTATAAGTTTATTTCATTTAACTTTCTATAAAAATTATCAGTAAAAAATCAAAATTAAATCTATTTCATCATTTATTCCTCATAACTTTGATTTGCAAGGCGTTTGTATTCTGCATAGCGCTCTTTAGCAAATTCTTCAGTAAGTGCAAAGAGTTCTTCAGCTTGTTCTGGGAATTGCTTAGCCAGTGCTGAGTAACGTACTTGTGCCATAATGAAATCTCTGAAACTTTCTTTTGGTTCTTTAGAGTCTAGTATAAATGGATTTTTGCCTTCTTCGCGAAGTCTTGGATTGTATCGATATAGGTGCCAGTAACCACATTTAACTGCTTGGTCTTGATTGGCTGTAGTTCTTCCCATACCTTCCTTGAGACCATGGCTAATACATGGTGCATAAGCAATAATAAGTGATGGACCTGGATAGCTTTCAGCTTCTTGAATAGCTTTAATCACTTGATTTTTGTCTGCTCCCATGGATACTTGAGCCACATAAACATTACCGTAGGTCATCATCATACGACCAAGGTCTTTTTTGCGTGTTTTCTTACCAGAGGCAGCGAACTTAGCAATAGCAGCTGCTGGTGTGGCTTTAGAGGACTGTCCACCTGTATTAGAGTAAATTTCTGTATCATAAACTAAGATA
>JAGAVZ010000290.1 GCA_017941635.1 Cellulosilyticum sp. | reverse complement strand
CCAAGTCCAGATCTGATAAACGCTGAAGGCATCTAAGCGTGAAGCGGACCACAAGATAAGATTTCCCATCCGAAAGGAGTAAGACCCCTTAGAGACTATGAGGTTGATAGGTTGGAGCTGTAAGTGTAGTAATACATTCAGGTGACCAATACTAACGGTTCGAGGGTTTGACCTAAAAATGGAGTAAAAGACACTCCAATGAGTAAAAAATACTCGTGGCTATAAGCCATAACGGTTAAGCAAACATTGTAGTATTTGTTTTTCAGAGTATAAGGAAAGCACAAGCTTATAGCTTGTGCTTTTTTCGTTAGAGATTAAAAAAGTAATTCTATCTATTATGGACAATGTGGAGCGAGAAATAATAGTGAAAAGAATAAGGAGATTTATAGTATAAAATTATTATATTGGGTCAAAATTAAAATAGAGCACAGTCAATAGCCCTTCTCATTAAGTGTCGCAACTTAGGTTATTGAAAGTGCTCTTTTTTGTTGCTAACATTTATTATAGACAGTTGATACTTTCGGATTATCAAAATTGATAATTAAAGAAAGCTTAGTATAAATTACTTATAATCATTTAATTTTCTTTAATAATCATTATATTACCTGTCCAAAAATATAATGATTATTGTCTGTTATATGTTAAATGTGTTAGATTAGTAATCAGCTAAGAACATAAATAGTTGTAATGGAGGGGAAGAATTTGAATAAGAAATTTAAAGTATTATCAAGTTTTATTGCAATGCAGTTATGTTTAGCATCGCCTTTATGTGCTGCTGAAAAAGGTGTGATGGTGGTTCCATCAGTCAATGAAGAAACAATAAATGAAACAGTAGGCCTTATTAATAATAAACCAGATATGCAAAGAAAAATGGAGAGTTTAGATAGAGGTTTAGTGGCAGTACAAGTAGACCAAACCGTTTTCTTAAGCTGGCGCTGGTTAGGAACAGAATCTAGTGAGGTAACTTATAATGTTTATAGAAATGGTTCTAAGCTAAATAGTGAGCCGCTTCGACTAACTAATTTTACAGATGTGTTCCCTATGGAAGGGGCAACTTACCAAGTAGCTGCGGTGGTTAATGATAAAGAACAAGATAAGTGTGAATCAGTTAAAGTATTAGAAACAAACGCACTTACAATTAACTTAGATAAACCAGCAGATGGTGAGATTGAAGGTGAAAGTTATACATATGTAGCTAATGATGCAAGCGTGGCAGATTTAGATGGCGATGGTGAGTATGAAGTGATTTTAAAATGGGACCCATCTAACTCAAAGGATTCTTCAAACAAGGGATTCACAGGACCAACTTATATTGATGCTTACAAAATGAACGGAGAAAAACTATGGCGTATTAATCTAGGACCAAATATTCGTTCTGGCGCACATGACACACACTTTATGGCATATGACTTTGATGAAGATGGAAAGGCTGAAGTAGCATTTAAAACAGCTGATGGTACAATTGATGGACAAGGAAAAGTGATTGGGGATGCCAAAGCCAATTATGCAAAGCTCAATGAAGGAAAAAATCTTCAAGGGCCACTATATCTTTCTATTTTCAATGGAGAAACAGGGGCAGTCATGGATACCGTAGAATATGATCCACAAACCACAGATGAAGGTGGCGTAGAGGCTTATGGTGATGATTGGGGAAATCGTTCGGAACGTTATTTAGCAACAATAGGTTATATGGATGGCAAAACACCTAATATGATTTTTGCACGTGGTTATTATACAAATAAAACAGATTCTACAATTGGGCGTACTGTTATTGCTGCTTATACATATAAGAATGGAAAACTCAAGAAGGAATGGCGTTTTGATGCGAAGGATTATGACAATAAGTACCTTGGACAAGGTAATCATTCCATGACTACAGCAGATATAGATTTTGATGGAAAGGATGAGGTAATCTATGGTTCATTAGTGGTGGACCATGATGGCAAACCTTTATATTCTACTGAATTAGGACATGGAGATGCACAACATACAGGTGATTTAATTCCAAGTAGACCAGGTCTTGAAACATTTTCTGTTCATGAAACAACAACAGTTGAATATAGCATTGATATGCGAGATGCAAGAACTGGTGAATTAATCTTTGGTTCATATGAAGCGAAGGATGTAGGCAGATGCATGTCTGCAGATATTGATCCACATTATGAAGGTGCCGAAAGCTGGGCAAATGGTAAGATGATGAATAGTCAAGGTGAAGTCATTGCAACAAGTCCTTCTATTTCTACAAACTTCCGTATTTATTGGGATGGAGACTTAGGAGAGGAATTGCTAGATAATGTTTATGTAAGTAAATGGACTCCTGAAAAAAATCGAGCAGTTAATATTTTCAGCGCAGAAGGATGTACCTCTATTAATGGAACAAAAGCAAATCCATCACTAGCAGCTGATATTTTTGGAGATTGGAGAGAAGAAGTTATTTATCCAACTTTAGATAGTACAGCGCTTAAAATCTTTACAACAACTGAGCCTACAGGTTATCGTATGTATACCTTGATGCATGATAGTCAATATAGAAACCAAGTTGCAACTCAAAATACAGGATATAATCAACCTGCACATACAAGTTTCTATTTAGGATATGACACAGAGGAAATTGTAGTACCATCTATTACAGTAAATCAAAAAACAAATCCTGATTTAGAAAAGGGAAATTGGCAAGTAGAAGATTTATATGAAGGTGAATTTACATACTTATCAACTGGATCAAGTAATGCTATTGTCAATCAAACATTATACCGTATTGAAAATGAAGATGATGAAAAATCTATTAAACCATTTGTAGGGGAAGACGGAAATTATTATGTACCACAAACGTTTATAGAAAAATATTTTGATGTAGAGATAGAAACTGTATCACATAAAGAGATGACTGTAGAAGTAGACAAAAAGGAATATCAAATAGTAGAAAAGAATGAAATGATTTATGTGCCTGCAAATCTTATTTTAGAAGAAAACTACTATGTAACAGTTGATGCAAAACAGGGCTTTATGAGTGTAGGTAACTTAGAAAAGAAATGGACTCAAATAGCGATCAAAGATATTTTAATAAGATTAGATAAATCTAATACACCGTCTAAATATGTATTGCAGCCTATTATTCCTGTAACTAAATATAGTGAAAACCAATTACCTATCTATACTGTAACAGCTAGTGGTGATGATGGAAATGCTGAAACAGGAGCAATTGATGGAGATATGAATACACGTTGGTCAGCAAAAGGACCAAACTGGTTAACATTAGACTTAAATGAAGAAAAACAAATTAGTGGTGTGGGTATTGCTATGTGGAAAGGGAATGAAAGAATCTATCCATTCTCAGTAGAAGTGTCTACAGACGGTGAAAACTGGACAACTGTATTAGCAAAAACACAAAATGTAGGAGACTCAGAGCAGATTCAAGAATACATGTTTGGCAAAACAGTTAAAGCACGCTATGTACGCTATAGTGGAGATGGTGATACATTAGAAGGTAAAAACTATTGCCATATCTCAGAAATGGTGGTTTTGCCATAATAGAAAATAGATAGAGAACAAAGGAATGGATTAAAATAAACCTTTAGTCTTAAATAGATAATAAGTGTAGAAGTTAAAAATAACGTCTACACTTATTATCTGTAAACAAGTTATTAGCTAAAGCTCTCTAAGATTACAAGATATGAAAGATAAAGATTAGAAATTTGAGTATAGAAATGATTTTTTTATGTTAGGAGAAATAAAAGTGATTATGGATTATAGATATCAGTTTTTGCATCCCGATAAAGAATTTTCACCATTCCCATTTTGGTTTTGGAATGACTACTTGGATAAAGAAGAAATCAATAGACAGATAGAGGCTTTCAAGGAAAAGGGCATTGACGGTTTTGTGATTCATCCTAGAATAGGGCTTCCTATAGAAATGGACTATTTATCAGACGAATTTATGGAGTATGTGAAGTTTGCGGTAGAGCGTGCAAGTAAATTAGATATGAAAGTAATTTTATATGATGAAGGAATGTACCCATCTGGAAGTGCCAATGGAAAGGTGGTAAAAGCTAATCCTAACTTTGCATCAAAAGGATTGATGATGACTAAGCAATTAGCTTTGGAAGAAGGTGACGTGTTGATTGCAACAATAGATATCAATCAAAAAACAGGTGAGAGGATGGTAGCTTCTCCTAATGATAACTTGGAACAATGTGAGCGTTACTATTTTATACAGACTTATTCTAATGGCACAATTAGAGGAATTCATTATGGCGAAGATGATGGTGAAGAAAATGCTCCTAAATCAGCCGACTTATTGAATCTAGAGGCAACGCAATGTTTTATTACTCATACCCATCAAAGATATTATGATTGTTTAGCTGAGCATTTTGGAAACACAATTATTGCTATGTTTACAGATGAACCAAGTATATTGGGACGTTGCGGCAAGGAAGGGTTAATTCCTTGGACAGATAACTTTTTGGAATTCTATACTTCATTGGGAGGAAAAATTACTGATTTACCATTGCTCTTTGAAAAGGAAGGACATGAACAGGTTAAGGTTTGTTATAAGCGTGCAGTGAATAAACTTCTTCTGCAGAATTTTTATGGACCTATTGTTTCTTGGTGCCATGAGCATCAAATTCAATTAACTGGTCACCCAGAAAGTAGTGAAGATATAGGTTTATTAAGTCAATTTGATATTCCTTGTCAGGATATTGTATGGCGATTTGTAGCACCAGAGGATGGAAGTAGTATTACAGGACCTCATAGTACTATGGGAAAATGTAGTTCAGATGCAGCACGTCATCGTAATAAATTAAGAAATGGAAATGAATGTTGTGGATGCTGTAGTCCATTAGATCATCCGTACTTTTTTAGAAGAGAGGATTTTAAGTGGTATTTAGATTGGCTTTTTGTAAGAGGAGTCAATATGATTATACCTCATGCTTTTTTCTATTCTATGAGGGAACTTAGAAAGGATGAAAGACCACCAGATGTGGGTATGAATAGTGAGTTTTGGGAATCCTATCATGAGCTTTCAGATTATATCAAGAGAATGAGTCAGCTTTTGGTGGAAAGTAATAATGTGACGAAGATTGCGATTTTATGCACACAGGACCAATTGCCTTGGGAGATTGCAAAGCCACTTTATGAAAATCAAATTGAATTTAACTATTTAGAAGAAGAGCTATTTACAGAATGCACCATTCACAAAGGACAATTAGAGATTGCAAATCAAAAGTATCATATTTTATTAGTAGATGACTACTATACATATAGTAAGGAAACAGAAGCCTATTTAGAAGGGTTTAAAGCAGCAGGCGGTATAGTGTTACATACTTCAGCTGCAACCGTAGTTGAGGAAATTAAGAGTCATACCGATTTAGATTTTGAAATTAAACCAAGTAATGTCAATCTTAGAAAGACACATATTCGTAAAGGTGAGATTGATTTTATTCTTCTAACAAATGAGGGAGAAGAAATAATTGTTACAGAGGTATATATCAAGAGAGGGCGTATTTATGAGATTTGGGATGCTGAGTTAGGAAAGGTAGAAAGACTAGAGCAACCAACAGATAGAATAGGCTTAAGTTTAGACCGTAGAAAAAGTACAATTCTAGTTATGCATAGGGAGGCGGAAATGTAAGAATTACTAACTTGTTTTAAGATAAGTTTATAAAAACTTGAGTTTTAAACTTTGAATGTGTAAAGAATATTTATAAATAAATTAAAGTGTAAGATTTGAAATATGTAAATGAAAAGATGAGATTACTATATAACATAGTATTTTAAAATAGAAAGAGGTTTATTATGTAGTAGATTATTTAAAGTAGAAAAAGGTTTATTGTGTTATAGGGTGTTTGGGTGAAAACAACGAGCGTATTGTGCTATAATGGGTTGATGTTCAATTGAGAAGAAACATATATAAGTAAGGAGACAACATGGGTAAGCAAATTGATTTAACAACCGGACCTATTACAGGCAAGCTTATCAAATTAGCAATGCCGATTATGGGGGTATCCTTCGTTCAGACAGCATATAGCTTAATCGATATGATTTGGATTGGTAAAGCAGGTAGTGCTGCATTAGCAGCAGTAGGAACAGCAGGATTTTTCACATGGCTTGCAGAAGCTTTTTATATGCTACCAAGATTAGGTGCAAGCATTAGAGTTGCACAAAGCGTGGGACAAAAAGATTATAAAAAGACAAAGCATTATATAACAAGTGCACTGCAAATGACAGTAGCATTAGCCTTTTTCTATGGATTGATTTTACTATTATTTAATCAACCATTTGTGGAGTTCTTTGCATTAGGTGATGAAAGTATTAATCAAATGGCAAGAACTTATTTAGTTACAGTTGGAGCAGGAATGCTATTTTGCTTTAGTGGACCAGTTTTTACTGGGATTTTTACAGGACTAGGAGATAGTAAAACACCATTTATTATTAATACTATTGGACTTGTGATTAATATTATCCTTGACCCAATTTTGATTTTTGGATTTGGTCATTTTGAAGGATTAGGTGTATTAGGAGCAGCATTAGCAACAGTTACAGCGCAGGTGATTGTAACACTTCTATTTATTATGATTGTACTAAAGAGGAAACTAGAGTATTTTTCAATCAATATTTTTAAAAATCCTAGATGGGATTTGATTAAGGATATGACAATCTTAGGATTACCTGGGGCTATTCAAAGTGCCATCTATACAATGATTTCAATGGTTATCGGACGAATTGTGGCAAACTGGGGGCCAGTAGCAATTGCAGCACAGAAGGTAGGTTCTCAGATTGAGGCAATTTCATGGATGACAGCAGGTGGATTCTCTACAGCAATCTCAACTTATGTGGGACAAAATTATGGCGCACATCAATATGAGCGTATTAAAAAAGGTGTTAAAGTAACAATATTAATTGCTATGGGTGTAGGTGTTTTCGCAATGTTATTACTCGTTTTAGTGCCAGGGTTTTTAATGCGTATCTTTGTGTCTGAAGTAGATACGATTGAGGTAGGAAGACAATATTTATCTATCTTAGGATTCTCTCAGATGTTTATGTGTATGGAAATTACTATGGTTGGAGCCTTTAGTGGGCTTGGGCGTACGTATTTACCAAATGCCATTGTTATTATTCTAACAGCATTACGTATTCCAATGGCAATTTTCCTTAGTCAGTCATTAAGTTTAAATGGTGTATGGTGGAGTATCAGTCTTTCAAGTGTTGGAAAAGGTTTATTATTAATGGGTATTTATCTTGTACTAAGTAGGAAGAGTAGTTTTTTTAATAAATATACAGAGCAATAATCTTAGATTAATAGGTGAAAAGATTGCATGAAAGGCGACTAGGAAGATGAGAGATCTTTCTAATTGCCTTTGTATTTAATAAAGACTTCAAATGTATTGATTTTAGAAGTTTTGTATTATGCATGATTTATTTGAGGGAGAAGAATAAATTAGAAGCAACTTTCCAATAATATAGATATTATTTGGTTTCTTATAGATAAGAGCCTGATATAGAGAAATATATGAGGATTTACTAATTTAGAGGATAGAGAATGAAATAAGATGATAATAAATTGTAATAAAAATAACACTGGAAAAAAATAAATAAAAAAGTAATAAATATGCTTGACGTATGTATTTGTGTCATGATATATTAAATGAGTCGCAACACGTGACGTAAATGTAATATGGTGGGTATAGCTCAGTTGGTAGTAGCACTGGATTGTGGTTCCAGGTGTCGTGGGTTCGAGTCCCATTACCCACCCTTTACTATGAAAATAGTAATGTAGGGTTATCGCCAAGCGGTAAGGCACAGGATTTTGATTCCTGCATGCGGAGGTTCGAATCCTCCTAGCCCTGTTGTGATTTATTCACATAAATCAAATATGCAGAGATGGTCGAGTTGGTTTAAGGCACCGGTCTTGAAAACCGGCGAAGGTAACACTTCCCTGGGTTCGAATCCCAGTCTCTGCGTTAAGTGAGGACTTCCGAAAGGAAGTCCTTTTTCGTTATATACAAATTTTGAGTAAGCCTGAAATAAAAGTAGAAATGGCTATTATGGAGAAAAGTTAAATTTGAGTAAAGTTTTGGATTGTATGTAAAAGAGGCGGTATCAAGAGATACTGCCTCTTTTGTACTTGAGTATAAATTTTTTCATAAAACGTTCACTAAATTATCAATTAGCAAACGTATTTCCTATCTAGAATAAGTACCATAGTAAGTCGTGAGAAGGAGTGAAGCAAGTGGCGAAGAAATCGAATAATGTATTTGAACGTGTTGAGAAAAAGTATATGCTCACTAGAGAAAAATATAATTTGCTACTAGAGGCGATAGAGCCATATATGTGTGCAGATAGTTATGGAAAACATACGATAGGAAATATCTATTATGATACAGATACATATGAGTTAATCAGACATTCTATAGAAAAACCTAAGTATAAAGAAAAATTACGCCTAAGAAGTTATGGCATACCAATGGAAGATAGCAAAGTATATTTGGAGATTAAAAAGAAATATGATGGGGTTGTTTATAAAAGACGAATTTCTTTAACTTTAGCAGAAGCAGAAGCGTACTTAAATGAAGGAATGAAACCACAAAAGGACAGTCAAATTCTCAGAGAGATTGACTACTTTATTTCGTTTTATAAGCCTGAAGCTAAACTATATTTAGCATATGATCGAATTGCTTATTTTGGGAGAGAAGATCCGGAGGTACGTATTACCTTGGATCATAATATCAGAAGCAGGGAAGAGGTATTAAGTTTAGGAGCAGGTGATCAAGGAACACCACTTTTAGAGGATGATCAATATTTAATGGAGATAAAAGTACCAGGTGCAATGCCTATATGGTTATCTGGGATTTTAGCAGATTTAGAAATTTATCCGACCTCATTTTCAAAGTATGGGAACATTTATAAAAAGAGTATATTACCAAATAGGAGGAAAGAATTATGTTTACAAGTATATTAACAGCTACAGGTGGGAGTTTAACAGTTACAGGCGCAACAGCTTGTACCTTAACATCAATTATTTTAGGACTAGCAATTGCTTATATTTATATGAGTGTTGGCAGGTGTTCAAAGAACTTTGCTATTACGCTTGTAACATTACCAGTATTAGTACAAGTGGTTATTATGATGGTAAATGGTAACTTAGGAACAAGTGTTGCAATTTTAGGGGCATTTGGTTTAGTAAGATTCAGATCAGTACCAGGTACATCGAAAGAGATTTCATGTGTATTCTTCGCAATGGCAATTGGTCTTGCAACAGGTATGGGATATATTACATTCGCACTTCTTATTACAATTGTTGTAGGGGCACTATTACTTGTTTTAACAAAAACAAACTTTGCAGAGCCAAAAGGAGATACAAAACAACTTAAAGTAACTATTCCAGAAGTACTTGATTATACAGAGGTTTTTGATGATTTATTTGAGAGATATACAAAATCAGCTAGATTAGATAAAGTAAAAACAACAAACTTAGGTAGTATGTTTGAATTGCAATATGAAGTAGTTTTAAAAGATGTTAGACAAGAAAAAGCATTTATTGATGAATTAAGATGCCGTAATGGAAACCTTACAATTATATGTAGCAGACCACAGGCAGATAGAGAGCAGTTATAAAAACGGAAGTAAAAAATAGCCGTAGGTTGTAAGTAAATTACAATTTACGGCTATTCAGACCATCATTTGAATTTTGAAGATAAGTATAGTTAAAGTAAATGTTTATAGATTGATGATTCATAGGTGGAGTAATTTTGATACAAGTGTATGTATTTAGTGGTTTAGCGATAATAGGAGGAAGTATAAAATGATTAAAAAACATAATATGAAATTAACAGCAATGTCTCTTGTAGTTGGATTAGCTTTGATGACAGGATGTGGAAAACAAGCAGAAATAGCGGTAGATGGAGGTGTTAGTAATAGCACAACTACAATTACAGCTACAGCTACAAATACAAATATAGTAGATGGAACAGGTGTACAAGTAAATTATGACACTGAGGATTATTATACAGATTGGACGAATAGCCAAGTTACACAAATTACACTTGGAGATACTGTTGAAGTGTCAGGTATTGGTGTACAGGTAGCAGACTCAGTAGTTACGATTACAAATGGTGGAACTTATGTTTTGAGTGGAGAGTTAACGGAAGGTCAGATTGTTATTGACCTATTAGAAAAAGATACAGTTCGTCTTGTGTTAAATGGTGTAAACATTACTTGTTCAAATGGACCAGCTATTTATGTAAAAAATGCAGATAAGTTAGTTGTTTCATTAGAAGAGGGAACAGAAAATACTTTAACAGATGGGACAAATTATGTACTAGAAGAAGGGAGTGATGAACCTAATGCCGCTTTATTTAGTAAAGATGATTTAATAATCAATGGTACAGGTACATTAAATGTTAATGCTAACTACCAAGATGCAATTGCATCAAAAGATAGCCTTAAAATTATGGAAGGAACAATTAATGTTAATGCTGCAGAAGATGGTATTAGAGGTAAGGATAAGGTGGTCATCAAAGATGGGAATATTACGATTACATCAGTTGGTGAAGGAATTAAATCAACCAATACAAATGATGCAAGTTTAGGATTTGTCTATATTGAAAATGGAACATTTAACTTAACAACTGAGTCAGATGCAATTCAAGCAGAAACAGATTTAGAAATTTTAGATGGAACATTTAATATTACAACAGGTGGCGGAAGTGTAAATGGCGTAAGTCATAGGGGGAATATGATGGGTGCAGGTGGAATGGGTGGCAAAAGACCACAGAAGGGACAAATGTCAGTCCCACCAGATGAGGGAATGACAAGATCGGCAGACACAGGGATAGTAGCCCCACCAGATGCAGGAATGACAAGACCAGCAAATGAAGGAACAACAGCACCATCAGACGCAACAACATCAGTATCGACTAGTCAATCAGAGACAACAGTAAGTAAAAAAGCATTAAAAGCAACAGATGTAATTGTAATTAATGATGGAACATTTAATATTGATGCTTCAGATGATGCGCTCCATAGTAATAATATCGTAACAATCAATGGTGGAAATTTATCTATTGCAACAGGTGATGATGGACTTCATGCAGATGTAGCATTAACAATTAATGGTGGTATTATTGATATTACTAAGAGTTATGAAGGTTTAGAGGGAGAAACAATTACAATCGAAGATGGTGAAATTTCTGTAGTGGCTAGTGATGATGGGATAAATGCTGCAGAAGCAAGTGGGACAGAGGATGCTGTATCAGGAGATTTGATGAACCCTAATGGAAATGCAGCACTTATTGTAAATGGTGGTTTGCTCTATGTAAATGCTTCAGGAGATGGATTAGATGCAAATGGCGCAATTACAATTAATAATGGGACAGTAATCGTAGATGGACCAACAAATGGGGGAAATGGTTCATTAGATTATGATAAGACTTGTGATGTAAATGGTGGAACACTAATTGCGGCAGGAAGTTCACAAATGGCACAATCTATTTCAACAACCTCAGCTCAAAAAGCTGTAGATATTACTTTTACAACAGTTCAGGTAGCAGGACAAACAGTAGCAGTATTAGATGAAACAGGTAAAGCAGTAGTTAGCTTTACAGGAACAAAAGAATTCCAAACAGTAACTATCACAAGTGATTTATTTGAAAGTGATAAAACATACACCTTCTCATATGGTGGAACAGTAAGTGGTGAAACTACAAATGGTTTAGGTACCAATGTAGAGTATACAGGAGGAACTACTGTATGTGAATTTACAATGAGCGATGTAGTTACCTATCTAAATGAATCAGGTGTAACAACAGCACCAGTAGGTGGAATGATGGGTGGTCATGGTAACTTCGGTGGTCGAGGAATGAGAGGCAAAGGAAGTAATGCAGCTCAAACAAACACAAGTGTAAATACAGGCACAAATATAGAAGCAACAGCACGATAGCTTATAATGAAAGAGTATATAGTATAAGGTGAACCGGTAACTAGGGGATTACTATATACTCTTTTTATGGATACTAAAATTCTTATAAAATAATTAGATAAACAAAATAAAGCGTTTATATAAAAATAAATAAAATAAAAGTTTAAGTAAAAGTATGCTTAGTGGACTGGTTGAAGAAAGGTCATAGTTAAATTATTTAGTTTATAAACAGTGAGAAAGTCTTAATGAGTGTGACAACTGAAGATAAGTTAAAATAGAATATAAATAATATAAGTGTTTTTATGTAAGTAAAATGGATAAGGTAATGGACTGAAGCGTGCAAGATTTGAATAGGTAGCATTTTTTAATAAGTAGGGGGGAGGGGATTTGTTTAAGATAAGTTTATACACAACTAAGGCGAATTTCTTCCATATAAATGGGTGAAAACTTAGTATAAAGTACAAAGTTATACACATTCTGTGGGTAAATCGGTTGATAACTTGTGTAAAAGCTTGTACAAATTTATTCTGGAGTAAAAAAACAAAGTAAATAAGAAAAAGTGTTGACTTATGCAAAGTTATCATGTAAGATAATACAAGTCAGCAGGCGATGCCAATGACATAATAATAATGAACTTTGAAAACAAAATAGTAACCATAAAACCAGTCGATTCATTAAGACTCTACAGAGTCAAATGAGTACAAACTTCGAAAGAAGTTTTTACGTACTAGTAAACGAGTATAAAACTCGAGTCAAT
>JAGAVZ010000289.1 GCA_017941635.1 Cellulosilyticum sp. | reverse complement strand
GTAACACTTTGCCATTCCATGCAAGGATTCCTGATTTAAAAAGTACATTCTCTTTTGTTAGGAAGTTTTTAATAGTAACTCCCATATCATCTGTCACAACTTTCCACTCGTTTGTGTACTCAAAACTTGCCCCACCTTTGATATGTCCAATTTTATTTACATCAACCTCAATTGCCGTGTCTTCTGGAACTTTCCCTGTAAACTCCATGATGTACAAGTCACCAGAACCAAGCTTTACATCGTCTTTATCTGTCATTGTGGTGCTAGATGCAAAAAATTGAAGCTTTAATGGCATTAATAGCTTTTTAGCTTTCATCTATTTACCCTCCTTGTAATATGAAAGATTGCCTTTTGATGATGTATGGTTTGATTGGTCATTTTATTACTTATATAACCACCACCATTTTGGGTAACCTTAATGATTTTATTACTTAATGGATTATCTCCTATAGTAATCAAAAGTCTTTTTACTTGCTCTATGATAGCCAAAGATTTATCTAAATCAAAAGCTATACATGTTATATTTAATGTATCTATGGCCTTAATCCCATTGTCTTGTATATTATAAAAATCATATACAAGACATTCTTGTATAGAAGGCCTTTCACTTTCATGATAAATCTTAATGCCTAACCGCTTTAAGACTTCATCTTGAATAAGTATTGCAATTACTTCATCCATTGTGAGCGTGCCCCCTCACCTAATATTTTTAATATTGTAGCTTGGTTAGCTCTAACAGCATTAAGAAGATATCTCTTGGGCTTAACCCCTTTTGTTGAATGCCATTTACCCTCTGCATCTTTATAACGCCATGGCACTTCTTTTCTACCATTACCACCTATTGCATAAATCCCTGTCCCCTCATGTCTATAGGGGGCATACTCTAATGTATTGCCTATAGTTACTTGCATTTCATCACGTTTAACCACATGGGTAATATCTGCCCTTAATGTTCCATCATCAACTGGGCATTCTTTCTTAGCATCATTTTCAATCTTTTGACCTACACGATCTAACCCAAACCATATGGCATCTGGTAATTGATTTGCTTTAGCTCTCAATTTATTTGCTATACTTCCCATTACACAACCTCTTTCAAATAGACCTGTGCAAGCCTCCCCAGTTCATTAGGTGGCTTTTCTACTAGATAAACCTTATTGTCTGCTGTCTTTAATCTCTGCCCTACTTTTAATCCTCTATGGCGTGTAAGCCCCAAGTGTGTAACTTCTGTATATGATAGGTCATTTTTAATGTTGGTGCCTGAAATATGGTTAATCGCAATGCTTAATGTACCAATAAGACTTTCTTTGGCCTTACTCCCCCATTTACTCTTAGTTTCAATTTCTTCCCATATTTCACACCTTTGCATCTGCCGATTAATCATTAGAAACACCTCTTTTTAGCAGTCTGTGAGCGTATAGGTCACGTTTAATTTCAATAGGTATATCTTCTACATAGGTTTCAGAAACACCACTATAGGATTGAGATTTAAGTCCCTCTGTGCCCTTACGGTTATAAAAAATAATGGCTAAGTCTATTACTTGGTTTTGCAATTCTTTTTCTACATAAGCTTTATCTCGCTTAGTAAAGTTCATTACTTTATTGATAGCCTTATCAATATACCTTTGTAATAAAGGTTCCTGCGTATCATCAGCACCAAGTTCTAATTTTAAGAGTTCAAGTGTAGTCATTCTCTCACCATCCTTAATAAAAAGGGTAAGGAATTATTCCTCACCCTGCTGTTCTTTTTTAGGTTTACGTTTTTTAGTCTTTTCAATCTCTTTTTCTTGCTTTACTTCTTGATCTAGTTGCTTTTCTTCTCGATTATGATACCTTCTTAACAACATCTAATCTCTCCTTACGCACCGGCTTCTGCTTTGAATTGAGCAACAACTACTTTACTATCATTGGATAAATGAGCTGTATAATGTTCATCTGCTGTGATAACTGTTGTTTTCTTAAGGATATCTCTATCGCTTTCTACAATAACATCACGCTTTTTGTAAATGGTTAATGCTGGTACATCTCCATCCACTTCTGCATTTGCTACTTTTACAATAGGACATTCATACCAAGTAGAGTTTAATTTAACTTTTTTAGATGGGATAACTTGGCATCCTGCAATCTCTCCAATAACCCCTGTCATAACCACATCTAAAGGATATTTATTTTTGTCTCTAAATTCTGGGTCAAGTCTTAATTGAGTAATTTGTTTTGGATGTACAAACATTACTTTTTGTGTATAGTCTTCTTCTCCAAATACATCAACGGCTTTCACTACACCTTCATATCCGATAATAGCTGCTTTTCCATCATATTTAGCTGTAGCACTATTAAGTGCATCATAGCAATCATTATCAATCTTAGCTGCAATAGAAATTTTAAGTTGCTTTTCTGCTTCTCCTACTGGGTCACCATAACCACTTAATGCAGCTTCATCTGTAATCTCAACACCTTTACCAGCTTTTTTTACAGTAGCAGTTGTTGTAGTAGCTGATAATACTACTGTATCCATTGCTACACCTTCTGCTACCACTTCTGCATCACCAATGTAAGCATATTTAGGAACAGTAATTGTATTACCTGGTTGACCTACTAATGTGCTATCAATCTTTGCAAGTGGTGAAAACTTAATCGCTTTATCTAATCCTGCTGAAATCATATCCGCCATTACTTGTGGGTTTACTAAATTTGTTAATTTTGTTTGTGCCATATTAAGGCCCTCCTTTTATTGTGTTAGTTGTTTATAAACTTCAGGTTGAGCGTTATAGAGTTCCACTCTCTCTGAATAACTCATTTTGTGGAATTGTTCTTTTGTAATACCTTTAGGCGCACCACCTGTATTAGTAGGTTTAAATCCACCTAGTTGTGGTGGTTGCTGTTCTTCTGCATCAAATAAGTAAGCGTCACTTTCTTTGAGTGCTGTAAGCTGCTCTTCAAGTCCTGTAAATTTGTCACCTTCAAGCTTAACCTTTTCCATATCAAGAAGTGCTTTAAGTGCTTTTAAGTTCTTGGCCTTCGAACCTTTTAAAGCATCTTCCAATCTATAGTTAAAGTCTTTTTTAGCCGCTTCATCTTTAAGTTTTGTAATTTCTGTCTCATATTCAGTGACCTTATTCTGCAACTTCTCATTGTCTACATTATTTTTCTTTAAGTCAGTGATCGTTGCATTAGCAGTTTCAAGTTGAGCTTTAACATCTTCATAGTCAGCTTTAGCCTTCTCAACGTCTTTGCCGTTTTCGGCCATGATACTGTCTATATCTTCTTTTTCAAGCCCTAAATCTTCTAAAAACTTTCTCTTCATAATATCCTCCTACGCTTTTTACGAGTATGCTCTCACGGATTTGTTATGTTAGGTTATTCTTTTACGCCTATAACCTATTAAAAGGCATATAAAAAGCACCCTATTAAGAGTGCTTAATTAACTATTCAATTACTGGGATACAAGTACACCTGCAACGTGGGTGAGTTGGTAAAACTATTTCATCTAATGGCCTCGGCTTTTCATTATCTGCATACTTTACACACTTTTCACAAAGTCTCTCATCATGTGCTACTAGTATGATGCCTTTGTCATAACCATGGTTCATATATTTTTGTCTTTGTCCTTCATTAATTGTATGCATCAATTCTGTACGCACTACCATATCAGCACGGTTAAAACCTACTTGCATCTTTTCCATGACCACTTTAACAAGTTTATCCTTAGATTGTCCTTTAACAATGCAATCCTCAATACCTTTTTTCAGAATGCGAACGAGTTCTTTTTTATTATCCCATTCAGTGCTGATAAAATGTTTCTCGCTCCAAGACCTCGCAATAATCTGCTGTACTGCTACATCGTCTAATACAGCAAACGAGGGCTTAATAGGCGTATGTTGTGGTAAAGGTGTCTCCACATAGATTTCTCTTAAAGCTTCTTCTAAATTGTAGTTAAGTATATTGATTTCTTTAAGCCCTAGTTTAACCATTTTCATATTTATACTGTTAAGCAAATCCTTATAGTGCTTATAAGTCCATATTTCAGTTCTAGAGAGTTCCTCATCTAACAACTTATAATACATAGCCTCAACTTCTTTAATTATCTCACGAGTAATTCTATCGTATATCTTACGTGTTTCTGATTGCATCACTTCATAAGTTAAATCAAATCGTCTTTGAGCTGTTTCATCTATACGTTTCTTCCAGTAATCCTTATTCGTTGCCAAGATTATCACCTAATTTTTCAGCGTAATACTCCATGTCAAAAGCATTTTCAGCTTCAATTTGTTTAAGTTCCTCATCAACATCTGTAACATATGGATGATTTGCTACAATAGTCTTAGTAGAAATTACACCAACTGAATTTTTACAATCTGTAATGACTTGGCTCTCATTCATTGTAATATCACGATTAAGAATGATACTAAGTTTTTCTTTATCCTGTGGCCTAACTCCTTTAACTTCTAAGTAAGTTTTGATAAACCACATAAGCTGGTTAAAGTAATTTTTAAGTTCAATCTCTAACTTATTACACTTGAGGTCAAGCCCACTATAAAGCGTCTTTAATGCCACTCCCGAAGGCGTGTTGCCACTTATCATTTTGTTACGATCAACACTACGGCCAAACAAGATAATATCATCTTTAAGTGTATTATCATGGCTCTCATTAGCCGTCGTGTCTATAGTAGGATTAACAAGTTCAACACCACCGTCTGTATCTACCCAAATACGACGTTTCTCTAGCATTTCATCTAGGCTCAATGCATTTTCAGGATTCTCAGCGTAATTCCTAATAACAACTAGAAAGTTCTTGAAGTCTTCTAACAACTTATCTAAGCGCTCTCTGTTATGGCAATACGCATCTATTAACTCTTTTACCATCTTAAGGTCTGGCATTTCACAAGCGTTATTTTTGCAAAATACAAAAGGCACTCTACCAAAACTATATTGCTTTCCATCAATGGTAAAATGCCCGAACTCTTCATTGTCATTTAGTTGTAAGTACTTCTCACTATCTAGCTTTAAAGTACCGTTATCTAAGATGTAGTAATAAGATTTATCGCTATCGTAAACCTCAACTTTAGTGACCGTTTCCTTCTTATTATTCGTGTACT
>JAGAVZ010000288.1 GCA_017941635.1 Cellulosilyticum sp. | reverse complement strand
TACATGCCAAATAAAATCCTCAGGTATATACCTAAGGATTTATCTCTTTAAATATTCATTTAAACTCTTCTATAATTGTTAATCTAGTTTTTACTCTGTTACCACAACTTGTTTGTTCGGCCTATATATTCTAAATAACTTATTATAAGACTGCTATAAATTTAAATCTGCTGTAATTTCTGTAATAATAGCAGTTGTTTCTGGCATTACTTTCATACACTCTGCCACATCTGCATAGTGTAAGTCTTTACATTTTTGAATAACTTCTGCATATTCTGCTACACTATCCACAATCTTAATTTGATGCACTCTACAAATCTCTAATAACTGACTTACACTTTCTAAATGACGAATCATTTCACCTGTTCCTACTGCCTTATATTTTAAGTAATCTACACCAAAATCACCAAGGACCTTCATATAATGAGGCATTGTTTTATAATTGCCTTGACCATGAATCATAATGTCATAAGTTCTAAGGATTTTGATTCCCTTTTCAAGTCTATCTAAATAAAATTGTTCTGTCATGCTTTCTAGTCTCCTATATTATTTCGAATATGCTATTAATAATAATTTACATTTAAATTCATTATTTTATTCAGTCCTATACAATTACTTCTACTGAAATGAAAAATACAAGCAATTTATTACCAATAGTAACCATATAAGATTTTACTTGTATTCCTATTACATTTCAAGAAACCCCCTTGTATTTAGGTTCTATTCTAATCATTTTTAATTATTGATTAATCTTTTCTTATATACGTCCCCTTACTCTATTATATCAAAAATATTACATTTCTTTAATCTAGTTAAAAAAACATAAACAGGCCACATTGAACGTATTCAATATGGCCCACTATATATTTTATAGTATCTTTACTTATATTATATTCAATCTTACTTTTATATTATTTATTAGATGACTCTTCTACATACTTGAAGCTTAATACTTCCCATATTATCAATATCTGAAATAATAATACCTTTTTCAGATGTACTTGCATGAATCATTTGGTCATTACCGATGTAAATACCACAGTGACTAATAGATGATGTACTTGTTCCGAAGAATACTAAATCTCCTTTTTGAAGTTGTGCTCTTTGGATAAGTGTTCCAAATTTACTTTGTTCACTTGATGTTCTCGGAATAGTAATTCCATGAATTTTCATTACCCCTTGTGTAAATCCTGAACAGTCTGTTCCGTTTGTTAAACTTGTGCCACCATATACATATGGGTTTCCTAAATATTTCTTAGCTGTTGTAACAATTTGGTCACCTGTTACCTTACTTGATGAACTTGAAGTACTACTTGATACTCCACTATTTGATGAACTACTTCCGCTTCCACCTGTCCATACTGAAATTGTTCCAACATTTTTTAAAGATTGCTGACTAACATATGAATCGTATTTACAATCTATGTATTGACTGGATACAAATCCTGCACTACCGTTAATCATAATCTTGTAAAATCCGTTTACTTTATATAAAACTTCAAGCTTTGTTCCATTTTTTAAGTTTCCAATAACCTTTGATTTATTTACATCTGGATAACTTCTAATATTTAGGCTTGTTGCTGTTACCGTTCCATCTGCTCTTGTTAAATCTAAATATTCTTGTTTAATATATGCTTCTGTTCCAGAAACATTTACTTTATACCATCGATCACTTGTTCCTACTAAGTCTGTAATTTGTACCGAATCCTTAGCATAAACTTTCTTAACAATTGATGATGTTGTTGTTGGCTTAGATCTAACATTAAGTACATCTGCATTAACTGTCCCCAATGTTTTTCCAAATGTAAGCTGTGGTAAAATCATCATACCTACTCCAGCCAATAACATTGCTTTTTTTCTATACATAAAAACCTCCATTTGTACATAGGTTATATTTATTAAAAATTTATTAAAAACTTATTACATTTTGTCACAAACATTATACAACATTTTTGGTGTTTATGTCAATTTATGCAAATTACCTTTCTAACAAACTCTATATAATCTAAATAAAATAGCCTACTTGGACCTTTTTTCTTATCCCAAGTAGACTATCTTCTATTGCTTTATCTGCAATGATGTCTATTAACTTTTTAAATTCATCGTTTCTTATTTATAATACTGGCTCAAAACACAATCTCATCATTTTCTCTTCTAACAATTACATTTGTCCACTTATCATCTACATATCTTGTTAAATGGCCATGTGTAATCTTTACCCCTGGATAGATTATCCCTTTACATTTTACCATTCCTTCATTGGCCTCTCTTAATAAAGTACCTATTTTTTTATGTTTTATCTTAAAGCTTTCATATTCATCTATAAGTGGTTGTCTTGTAGACTGTAAGCGTTCTAACATCATATGTTTTTGAACATTAAGCTGTCCACCATTACCTTTACTGATTAAAAAGGTAATACTTTGATCTACCTTATTGAGACTTTCTAATTTCTTTTTCATTTCTAATTCTAATTGTTTATACTCATGATGAATTTTGGGTAATATACCTACTTGAAGTACAGTTACTGTTCCCATAGGTGAACCAATATTTGAGGCTACAATTTTATTGGTTGCTGACACTCTTCCACCTACAATAAGCCCCTTTCCAATATCTGCATATATACTTTCACCCGCTATAACTATAGAATGTAAAATAGCTTCTGCTACTACTTTCCCTCCAGCTTCAACATTGGCATTTTGAATGAACTTAGTAATAATATTCCCTTGTGCAATCAACTTACTCTTTTCTGTTCCCTGAATCCCATGGCTCAATATAATATCTTCCCCTGCAATAATCACAGCATCTTCTACAGAACCGCTTACTTCTACAGAACCTCCTGCTTTCACAAAAAAGCCACTATGTACACTTCCATTAATGACTACACTTCCTACAAAGTCTATGTTTCCAATACTACTGTCCACATCACCTTCAACCACAAAAACAGGATAGACATTAACTTTATAATCATCATATTCTAATTTTCCATCAATATCTGCTACAAGTGTTACTTGATCTTCTAAAATCCTTGTATTTTTGCCTTTTGGCATTTTAGCCTCTTTTACTTTTTGCGGCTTAATGACTTGACCTAATATATTATATCCTACTTGCCCTAGAACAGCCGGAATCTTAACAGCTAGTACATCTTCTTTCATTACATTTTTAACAGCGCCTAAATCTCTTAAATCAACTGTCCCATCTTCTCTTTCTGTAGGTTTAAATTCTTTTAAACTTTGCTCATCAAATGCAAATTGAATATATCCATCTTTTCCTTCTACAGGAGGCTGACCTTGAGCAATAATATATTTATAGTTATAGCGATGTACCTGACAAATTTCTATTAAATCAGCTTCATTAATCCCTTGAGTAATTCCTTTATCTTTAATAGCTTGCTTTACTTCCTCCAGGCGTATTTTTTCCCCTCCATTTTGAGGTGCTTGGAATGAAATAATACCTAACATCCCATCTCTACTTACTTCCACGCAAACACTTTCTCTAACTATTTCATGATTTTCAAACATAGTATCCTCCCTCTAGTCACCCCATAATTCCCTAAAAACATATAAATATTTATACTTTCTATTTTATTGAATACAATATTAGTTTTTCATACTATGTATGTTATCTTTATTTTAATCTAATTCTACAAAATATCACAATAAATATTGTAGTTAATTTTAGTATAAACTTTGTACTATTTAATACTATCTAATGATTAAATTACCATCTTTTAGGCAACACTTACTTCGTATTGGAATTTATATTCCATTTTTATATACAATAAGATTATTTTTGAAACTTTTAGCCAAATAAATTATAGAAGGAGCATTCATTTTCATGAGAATTCCAAAACATATCGCACTAATCCCTGATGGCAATAGACGCTGGGCATGCCAGTCTGGTTTCGAAAAACATCAAGGTTATAATCATGGTTTAAATCCTGGTGTTGAAGCACTACGCCTTGCTCAACAATATGGCGTTGAAGAGCTTACTTACTATGGTTTTACAACAGACAACTGCAAAAGACCTTCCGTTCAGGTGAAAGCATTTACAGATGCTTGTGTTGAAGCAGTTAAACTCATTCAGCAAGAAGATGTCAGCTTACTTGTAGTGGGTAATACCCAGTCCTCTATGTTCCCATCTGAACTTCTTCCATATACCAAAGAACGTGTTATCTTTGGTAAGGGTACTACCAAAGTGAATTTTCTTGTAAATTATGGATGGGAATGGGATCTTGCACATATGCACACAGATTCCTCTAATCGCCATACCATTACTGATTCACTTGCCTCTAGAGCGATTTCTAGAATAGATCTTATTATTCGTTGGGGTGGACGTCGCAGACTCTCTGGTTTACTCCCTATTCAATCTGTTTATGCCGATTTCTATACCTTAGATGAAATGTGGCCAGACTTTGCCCCCGAGCAATTTGTTTGTGCCTTAGAATGGTATAGTAAGCAAGATATTACTTTAGGCGGCTAATATCCGTTCTAAAAAACTTTTATACATTCAAAAAGCGGTTAAACTTAGAGCAAATCCCTCTATGCTTAACCGCTTTATTGATAGCTTATACCTTATTCATTTTTCGATTAATCTCTTGATATAATTAGAAATAATCTATTTGTTTTTATCGCTTACCTTTTTCATAAACCTCTCCAAGTGCTCTTGGTGGATTGTTATTTTTAGAGAAGAAAATCAGTAAAATCATCGTTAAAATATAAGGTAAGGTCATAATTAGATCAGAAAAAGTACTTGGTAATTCTAATAAGCCACTAATCATATAACCACCTGATCTAGCAAATCCAAATAAAGCACAAGCCATTAAAGTTGGTCCAATCTTCCAATTTCCAAAAATAAGTGCTGCAATAGCTAAGTAACCATAGCCCACATAAAAACTAGAAGAGAAATTTGCTGAAATAGAGTAGACAAAGCACATTCCACCTAATCCTGCTAAAGCACCTGAAATAACCACAGCACTCATACGGATTTTCGCTACATCTGCACCTCCTGCATCTACAGCCTGAGGATTATCCCCACAAGCACATAATCTCATACCATATCGCGTTTGTGAAAGTGTATACCAAGCAATAATTGCCACCATTATAATAATCGGTTGGAATGGATAAATGTCTTTAAAAAAGCTACCAATAACAGGTACTTCTGAAAGACCTGATATGCTAAAACGTTCTAATACATCTAATACAAACTTAGATGAAGGTTTGCCAAAAATCACTTCATTAAGTTGACTTGTTAAAAATCCAGTTAGAGCAATGGCTAAAATATTAATTACCACACCACTAATTACTTGATTGGCTTTAAACTTAATACACACCACACCATGTAACATGGCATAAATTGCCCCACCTAACATTGCAAATACAATGGCAATATAAAATGCCATGTGCATAACAGTTGGGAAAAATTCTTTTGTGAGAACAACTGCTAATGTCCCAATAAAAGCTCCCATTCCCATAAATCCTTCGAGGGCCAAGTTAGTAATCCCACTACGTTCGCTATAAATCCCCCCTAGGGCAATAATAAATAAAGGCAAAGCGAAAGCTAATCCATCAATAATAACTGTTTCCATTATGCCTCCTCCTGAATACGTTTCATAAGATATTTAATATATATTCCACAAGCACTAAATAATAGGATAAGTGCTGTCATAACTGAAGCAATCTCTTGTGGAACCCCTGCTGATGAACTCATATAGGTACTTCCCTTACTCATAATAGTAATTAGGAAAGCTGAAATGGTACTTCCAATCGGATTAGCATTCCCTAGTAAAGATACTGCAATGGCATCATAACCCACTGAAGAAAGTACTCTTGGTTGAATCGATGTATTGTAACCTAAGTAATAAGTTACACCTGCAAGCCCTGCTAAAGCACCTGAAATAAGCATAGCCATCACCATAGTTTTTCCTACTTTAATTCCTGCATATTGAGCAGCTTTTTGGTTTGCACCTACTGTTTTGATTTCATAGCCTAACTTCGTACGGTCTAAGAGAAATTTTAAAGCAAAAGTAACTAGAAGGGCTAAAATAATGCCTAAAGGTACTTCCATCTTCATACCCATAAACTCTACATTTTTTAATGTTAGAGAAGCGGCTTCATTGACATGCTTTGATTGGCGTGATACGGCATCTACATAAAACATATTAATGAAGAAACTAATGACATATTGAAAAACATAATTAATCATAATACAAGATACCACTTCATTAATGTTAAAGCGATACTTTAAATAACCAATAAGTCCACCAACTGCTGCACCAACAATGATACCAATAAATAAGACTAGTGGTCTTGCAACAAAACTGTTCAGCTCACTATAGCCTACTATAATGGTCGCCATAAAACCTGCTAAAAGCATCTGTCCCGAAATCCCAATATTAAATAAACCTGCTTTAAAAGCAACGGCTACTGCTAATGCTGCAAAAATCAGTGGGGTTAAGGCATTAAGGAAACTCATAAAATCTGTAAGCATCCCTTTACTTCCCGCATAAGATGGCTTTGGTAAAATCCCTACACCTTGAAGTAAACTTTGATATGCTTCTAGTGGATTTTTACCTATCATACTAATGACAATCATACCCGCTATTAAACTCATGACAACTGCAATAACAGGTACCATCATGGTTTGTTTTTTTTCATCTCCTATGAATTTCTTTATAATGGATTTGTTGTTTTTCATGTTAAGCTTGCACCCCCATCATATATTCTCCTACTTCTTTTGTTGTCAGGCTCTTTGCCTCTTTAATTGTTTTTATTTCTCCATTATAAATCACGCCAATGGTATCTGCACAATTCATAACCTCTTCTAATTCAAGAGAAATCAGTAAGATGGCTTTACCCTTATTACGTTCTTCTATAATCTGCTCATGAATGCGCTCTATGGCACCAATATCCAAACCACGTGTTGGCTGCACAAAAATGACTAATGGCGCATCTAACTCAATTTCACGTCCAATAATAATTTTTTGCTGATTTCCTCCACTCATGCTACGCACCTGTGTTTTTGAGCCTTGTCCACTTCTAATATCGTATTTATCGATGAGCTTATCACTATAACTTTCAAATGCTTCCTTATTTAAAACACCTTTTTCACAAAACTCAGGCTTATAATAATCTTTTAGTACGGCATTTTCCGCTACAGTAAAATCTAATACCAATCCATAAGCTTGTCTATCTTCAGGAATATAGGCCACACCTGCTTCACTACGTGATCTAATATCCATCTTTGTGATTTCTTGACCATTTAATAAAATCTTACCGCCTGCTGCTGGCACTAGTCCTGCAATGGCATCTGCAATCTCAACTTGTCCATTTCCTGAAACCCCTGCTATTGCAAAGACCTCTCCTTCACGGATAGAAAAAGAAACATCTTTTACCACTTCAAATTGGTTGCTATCTTTCACAGTGAGATGCTCTACCTTTAGAACTTCTTGACCAAACTCAGCTTCTTTTTTATTAAGTTCAAATTTAACGTCACGTCCTACCATCATTCTTGCCATTTCTTTAGTAGAGGTTGTGGCCACTTCACAAGTATCCACTAACTCACCACGACATAACACAACGCATCTATCTGCTACTTTTTTGATTTCTTCTAATTTATGCGTAATTAAAATAATGGTTTTGCCGCTGTCTCTTAAATTTTTAATAATTTTAAGTAAAAACTCAATTTCTTGAGGTGTTAGCACAGCTGTTGGCTCATCAAAAATCAATATTTCAGCATCTCTATAAAGCATTTTGAGAATTTCAACTCTCTGTTGCACAGAAACAGAAATATCCTTAATTTTACTTGTTGGATCCACTTCTAATCCATACTGTTTAGAAAGCTTTGCTACCTTCTCATTAGCTTCCTTTAAATCTACATAAGGCAAGAAGCCCCATCTTCTCTTAACAGGCTCAATCCCTAACACAATATTTTGTGTAATCGTATATTCCTGTGCTAATTTAAAATGTTGATGCACCATCCCAATATTCAGTTTGGTCGCCTCATTAGGTGAAGTAATATTTACTTTTTCACCACGTACATAAATTTCACCTTCATCTGGCTCATACATTCCAAAAAGCATACTCATTAAAGTGGATTTTCCCGCTCCATTTTCTCCTAAGATAGCGAGAATCTCACCTTTTTTCACTTGTAACGACACATCTTTATTGGCGATAATACCCGGGAATTTCTTTGTGATATGTCGCATTTCTACAATATAATCACTCATCTTCTGTCTCCTTATATGCTTAGTCTTCTATACTATAAAAACACAAAAATGAGGGTTATCCAGTCAACATCCCATAGATAACTCTCATCCTTGTTTGCAATAGCAATTGCTATTGCTATTGCTATTATTATTGCAATTTGCTTAAATTCCTTTAAATGCTTCTGGTGTCATACCATTAAAGTTTGATGCTGGTACAATCTCACCTGTTTTTACAAGATTATAAGCTTCTTCCATTTTTGCTAAAGTGTCTTCTGATAGTTGATGATGGCCTTCTTCTTTTACATAGCTTGTTGAATCTGTATCTGCTTTACGTACTTCATTTCTTCCTTGGAAAGTACCTGCCTTAACTTCTTCAAGAACACGCTCCACATTAGCATCCATTACTTTTAATGCAGATGTTAAAATAATATTGCTATCACCGTTTGCACCATCGTTAAATTGGTCTACATCACAACCAATCACTTTCACGTTACCAGCTTCTTTTGCTGCTGTGAATACACCATTACCTGCACCACCTGCTGCTACGAATAAAATATCGCAACCTTCTTTAATTAATGTATTTCCGATTACTTTACCTGTTGCTTCATCTGAGAAGTCTCCAACATAGTTTCCACCTACATTAGCACCTGTTACATCTGTTCCCGCATAAGATGCAAGCTCTACAATCTCTACATTTTTACCATAAGTTTTATTAACGTAGTTTACACCACTTTCAAAACCGAATTGATAGTTTACATTTGATGGGAAAGCAATCCCATTTACAACAGCTACTTTATTTGTTTTTGTTTCAAGGGCTGCTGCCATCCCTGCGAAGAAACCACCTTCTTCTTCAGCAAATAACATAGAATAGATATTTTCAAATTCTGTTTGTTCACCGATTGCTGCTGGTTCAGAGTCTACAAGAATAAATTTTTTATCTGGATTTTCAGTTGCCACTTGTGAAATGCCTGCAAATTGGAAACCTGGTGTAACAATGACATCATAGTCTGCTACAATATCATTTACCGCTTGTACAGCCGCAGTTGTATCTCCAGATGGTTCTTGAATCGCATTTACTGTGCTTCCTGGATTATTTTCGATAAACTCTAAAATCCCTTCATAGTTATTTTCATTGAAGTTTCCATCATCTACGCCTGTAATACTTGTTACAATAGCAATTTTTAAACCATCTTCACTTGTTTGTTGTTGTGCTGTTTCTGTTGAAGCATTTCCACCACATCCTACTAATGTTGTCATAGCTAACATACTTGTTAAAACTAAGCTTGTTAATTTCTTTTTCATTATCTGATCTCCTCTAGTTGTGTATTTTAGCTGTTTGATTTTAACTGTTGTATATCACTTAAATCTTGCTCGGTGATTAAATCTGTATCCAATGCACAAGCAATATAAGCTCTATCCTCTTCATTTATTTCTTTTGAAATATTCTTTTCTTCCATTTTTTTTGGCCATATCCAAGTGCTAATTCTTCAAAATGCGCGGCCTTAACAGCAAATTTAATTGTCTATTCATAAGTGAGCACATCTTTTATTCCATAACCTTCTAATGCGTTATCTGAAACCTTAATTATTCTAGTTATCTTCAAACTCTTAGGATGTCTTATTGACATTCTTCATTTTATATTTTTTTACATTATTGTCAATCATTTCACCCTAATATCTAGAATTACCTTTTGTCATTTATGTACAAAAATACAAACAACAAAATTCATTTATTCAGATTATTATTTTATCATTGCTTTTAAATCTCTGATTTTCCTAGAATTTCGTCACTTACATCTATACTCTTATTTTAACAAATATACTTTCCAAGATATAGTCATGTGCACTTTGCACAAATTGAACATTTTACAAATTACAAACAATAACGTTCACATTTGATACTTTGTTCAACTCTTATTTCATCTCATTAACAATAAAAATGTCCTCTAGGACAGAGTTCTCACCGTCTATCCTAGAGGGTATTTCATTATCTCATGACTTTAATTTATTTTGTCATACCTAAGTCAATAACATATTGTGTTACATTTTCTTCTTGTTTTCCTCTCAAATACATGTTATAAACAAATTTGGACATAACTTATATTTTAATTAGACAAAGGAGATTCATATATATGATGAAAAATCAAAGAATCGGTATCATCGGTGCCATGGATGAAGAGGTTGAAATCCTTAAATCACTTTTAAACATTACAGAAACTGTAACTGAAGCAGGTATGACTTTCTATAAAGGAACACTTCATAATACAGAAGTTGTTCTTGCACGTTCTGGAATTGGTAAAGTAAATGCTGCTGTATGTGCACAACTTATGATTACACTCTTTAAAATCGACTGCCTCATTAACTCTGGTGTGGCTGGTACACTTAACCCAGATGTAAATCAAGGTGATCTTGTTATTTCTACAGATGCTGTTCAACATGATGTGGATACAACTGTATTTGGTGATCCACTTGGTTGTATCCCTCGTCTTGGTGTAACTTTCTTTGAAGCAGAAAAAAAACTTATTGAACTTGCAGAAAAAGCTGCTGCAAACTTAAACTTTGAAGGAGTTTCATTATTCAAAGGTCGTATTGCAAGTGGTGACCAATTTATCGCTGGTGGTGCAGCACAAGAACGTATTCAAGAAAACTTTGCACCATATGCTGTTGAAATGGAAGGGGCTTCAATTGCTCACGTTGCCTACTTAAATCAAGTACCATATGTTATTATTCGTGCTATCTCTGATAAGGCTGATGGTGGTGCTGAATTATCATATGATGAATTCTTACCACTTGCAGCAAAACATGCAAGTAGCTTATTAGAAGAAATGGTTAAACTTTTAGCTAAGTAATTTTTCTACTTGCTTTATATTTTTCAATCCAAAATGCCTCACTTATGAACTTCTTGTTCTAAAGTGAGGCATTTTTTTGTTAGCAGTAGCACAACACTTATTTAAAATTGAACTAAACACTTTATACAAGTATTAGAATAGTATAGTAAACAAAATGTTATTTTATAGAATAAGTCAACTCTAATTTTCATTAAAAACAGTCATTTTATAATAAATTTATTATTTTTATAAAAATAAACAAAAAATTATAAAGTTTTATAATTTTCTTCAATCAATATGGTAATATATTAATATCTACTTTTCTTATTTATAAACTACTATAGATTAGCCAAGCTAGGAGAGAAGACACATTTTATTTTAGGAGGTTTCAAATGATTAAAATATTGCCAGACAATAGTATTGATATGGATGTTTTAGAAATTGCAGATATTGTGGATTTAGAAGTACTACAAAATTTCCAAGATAACTTTGCAATCGGAATGAATCTAGCAAGTGTTACTGTAGATAAAACTGGTACACCGGTTACAAAACCTAGTTCTTATACCAGATTCTGTAATTGCTTTGTTCATGAAAGTTCAATAGGTGATGCAGGGTGTGCAAAATCACACCATCAAATGGGGGAAGAAGCTGCTCGCTTAGGACGTCCTTATATTGGAACTTGTCATGCTGGGCTTATTGATTTTGCTGCACCTATTCTTTTAGATGGTCACCTACTAGGCACTGTATTAGGTGGACAAATTTTAGATAAGGCACCTAATGAGTCTGTTTATCGTTCTGTAGCTTCCACAATTAACGTAGATGCAGATGCACTTGTTAAAGCTGCTAATGAAATTGATATTGTACCTCAAAAAAATATTAAAGCTGCGGCAGACGTGCTTTTTATCGTTGTAAATTCCCTTATACATAATGGCTATCAACGAATTAAATTAGAAGCAGATTGTCAAAAGCTTTCTACCAACTTTATGCAAATATCTGCTACTTTAGAAGAACTCTCTGCCTCTGCTGTAAATATCACGCATCAACAAGAAGATCTCAACAAAGAAATCACACAAGTTGCCACTATTACAACTGAAATTAATAAAATTTTAGATGCCATTAAACGTATTGCAGATCAAACCAAAATGTTGGGTCTCAATGCTTCTATAGAAGCTGCTCGTGCTGGTGAGGCAGGCCGTGGATTTGGTGTAGTAGCTAACGAAATCAAAAATCTTTCTGATAACTCTAAGAAAACAGCTGAGCTCATTACTAAACTAACTTCACAAATTCAAGCATCTATTGCGAGCACACAAGAAAACTCTTACACTACCTTAGAAACCACTCAGCAACAAGCTGAAGCTATGGAATGTTTAAATGCTTCACTTGAAGAAATAGTTACACTTTGTGATAGACTCATTAAAGCATAGTAATTTTACTTACATAAGAAAGTATATATAAAGAGAGGGCAATCATACTTAATCATTTGTACGATTGCCCTCTCTTTATATGCTTCCTTACTCGTTTTAATCATTAAAATCTATATACTATAAGGAAAAAAATTATAACATTTTACTTATGCAAGATTTCACTATCTATATTATTATAAAAGTTCCATGCCTTTAAATAATATAATAATCACAAACAAACTCATCATCGATACCAAACTTGTCCAAACGACTAGCTGTCCTGCCAGCTCTTCATCTGATCCCATAGCCCCAGCCATAATGGCACTAGATACAGCAACTGGTGTTCCAAATAACGCAATTAAAGCTGGATAATCTACTGTTGTAAAATGAATCCATGAAGTATATTTTGATAGAAGGATAGCACTTCCCAAACCTATAGTAGGTGTTAAAACTAATCTCCACACTGTTCCTATGATAATATCTTTTGCTAATGACTTAACTGCTTTAAATCTAAATTGACCACCTAATACAATTAATGCCAGTGGTGATGCAATACTACCTAGATTTTTGATGGCTGTGTGCAAAAAGGTTATATGTGTCTTTAATGTAAAGGCATAGGTCTTCGCTGTTTCATCATATGGTATAAACCCACGTATAATGAGACATATCATGCCTAGTGCCACACCTATTATTAATGGATTTTTGCAAATATCTATTAGAATTTGCTTACCACTTGTCTTTTTTTCTTTTGCTTCATCTACATAAATAGATAAAGAAATAACTGCTAAGATATTATAGAGTGGAATACTAAAAGCTGAGATTACTGCTGCTATGGCTACCGCCTCAGCACCACCTAACATCTGAGCCAAAGGAATTCCTATAATGGCATAGTTTGATCTAAAAGTACACTGTAATAGTACACCTTTCTTACGCGGATCATGAGTACAATACCTTACCGTTAACATGCCTAATAAAAATATAATCCCTATAACGCCTAAAATAAATCCTATCACTCGCCAATTTAATGTACTTAAACTGTCAATTGAATATACATTATAAAAAAGTAATGCAGGTAATGTAATTTTAAATACAAACGCATTTGCTTTCTTCAAAAAGGCCTCATCCAGAAATCCAATCTGTCTTAAACCATAACCTAGTGCAATTAATAAGATAATGGGCAAAATAGCATTTACTGCAAAAATAAAAGTCTCCATATTTAGTTCTCCTTATGTAATAATTCGTTCTGCATCCAAGCTCTACTTAATCTATTTTTCTTTTGTTTATCCTACTCTTTTTATACTCATCCCTTAAAGCATCTGCCTATATGATTTAACTTACAATCTCCTTTCTTGATTCTCTTTACGGCTTTACTATTTATTTAGTACTAGTATAACGAGTTGTGCTAGTTAAATTTACAAGTAGAATAAGCTCCAATCATGTGATATCGTTACCCTGCAGCAATACAATCATAAAACGGGGGACATCACATGTTAGAGCTCAAATATTATTCTGTCCAAGAAATCCAAAAT
>JAGAVZ010000287.1 GCA_017941635.1 Cellulosilyticum sp. | reverse complement strand
TTTAAATTTTGGATTTCTTGGACAGAATAATAATTGAGCTCTAACATGTGATGTCCCCCTGTTTTATATTTGGTGTAAAGGTAAGATATCACATGATTAGGGCTTATTCTACTTGTAAATTTAACTAGCACAACTCGTTATATTAATATGATTGTAGAGCTAAAAAATAATGATAATACCCCTTTATGCTTTCTTGGAATTCAAGGTAGCCCTACGTGTAGCATTCATTGAGGCAAACATAAAATGAATAAATACAAAACAGAATCTATGATGGAAGATTTAGATTCCAATTCAACAGAAACTATTTATGGTGTAATGACCGAAGTATTAGACGAAATGCTCAAAGAACATAATATCCATATGCCTTATTTAGAAGTTCCAGTTAAAGAAAGCATTCGTAGTGAACGTTCTTTAAAATTTTTTAATTCACTTTATGAGCTTCTAGATATTCCTGAAGCTTATAGAGATTTAGATAAGCTCTTAAAATTAGATAAGGAAGATATTGATGAATCATCTCCACAAGAAGCATCCTCTAATCAAAATGATATTTCCTTAAATGAATCGTAGCTTAACTTCATTATCTATTATGATGGCTAAAATAATCAGATTATAGCATACTGCATCACTATTAATCCAAATAAGTAAAACAGCAATAAAACTAGAAATTTCATTCATTTTATTGCTGTTTTACTCTTTTTAACCTCTTATTTTCTTCAATAACTTTTTATATCTAGACTGTCTGCTCGATCATTTCTAAAAGATACATTGCACCATATATATTCTTTTTTAGTTTCAGCATATTGATTAAGATAATCTGTATAAAAGTATCATCTATTTCATCAATATATTTTAAAATATCATCTTTACTCAGTTTCTCATCTGTTAAATAATTCATATCTTCTAATAGTTCTAATTGACTATAATGCTTGTTTGTAGCTTCCATAAAAAGATTAGATAAAATCCGTATATCGTTCATAAAAATATGCTGATTATAAATATACTCATTAATATCCCCTGATGAAATGAGCTGATTATTATACTCTATCTTTTTATTCATAAACCTATTGACGTTAATTAATGTATTGAGTTCTTTACTAGCACCTGTAGTCCCTATACATTTTTCATACAGCATTTCAATAATTTTTTTGTTTAAGCCAATAGATTTTCCTATATCTTTCTTAGTTGCATCACTGACTTTAAATGGAAGGATTACTTTGTTCGCATATAGTGCGACACACGTTCCTACAACAACATAAATTAATCGCTCCGCCCCTACTGTTCGGATATTAGTTCCTATAGAGGCAGCCCCTAAAGCTGAAATAGTCATACAAATGACTTGCCCTGTATAGTCTGTTTGATAGTTACTTAAATACCCCACTAGTAAAATTAAAAGCATTCTTATAGAGGTGCTCGTAAAGGTAGAAAATACAATCTCAAAAATCACTAATCCTATTACTGTTCCCAATAATCTTTGATTACCTTTTTTCTTACTATAATCTAAATAAGGTTGTACAATTGCATGTAAGCTAAATATAATCCATTTACCTGATTCAATATTAAATAGACTTACAATAAAGACACCTATACTAGTAATAAGTGCCCCTCTAAAGGCAAAGGTAAATCTTGCTGAATCCTTAGTCATATTATTTTTAATACTTCTAATCCTATCGACTAGATTCGTTACAAAATATTGACTATAGAGCTTAGATACATCATGTGCCAATGTATGAATCAAATCCTTTTTTAATATGCTGGCAGAGGTAATTAATTCAAGGTCTACATAGCCCTTTGACTTAATAAACTCAAATGCAGCTAAAAAGTTTTCTAAGGCAGTAATCAGATTATCGACATTCTCCTTATCATTAATAAAAAGCTCAATATGATTTAATAAAATCTTCAACGCTTTAAAACTTTTTATGTTTTTTATATAATCATTTTCTACGGCTTCTTTGATTTGTATATTTAAGCTATCTAGAAAATGAGCAATAAATAATTTTTGAAATACTGGAACGGGAAGCTTTGCATCTTTATCAATGTACTCATAAAGGGTTTCTATTAAACTCTTTAAACTCTTGTGGGCATTGTGATTTAAATCAGCAAGTCCTGCTGTATCATCTCTAGTCTCAATTAATGCTACTTCTTCTTGTATCATTTTTAAAGCTGCCTTGATTTGCCCCTGAACTAGTTTTTTTATACGATTTGTATTAAATAAAAACTGAAGTACCATAATTGCCAAACCACAAACGACAAGTCCCCATAGTCTAAGTGGTAACCCTTCTAGAGTAACTGGACTGTATAACATAAAGAAATACCCTAAAGTAAATCCTACATAAATCGGTCTCTTATTATCATACGTAAAAGTATAGAGAATATAAAATACCATAATAAAGGTGATAACCAGCCCCAATATAGCATTTAAGCTTGCTAAGAAAGCGGCTAGTCCAATAATCACCTCTAAGCAAACAAAATAAATCGTATTTTGTATTGGATTAATTGTATAATCCATTCCGAGTAAAGAAAGTGCTGCTGTAATTCCAGTTACTGCAACCAATGAATTCTCTTCTCCAAATGCTAATTTAAATAAAACAATAGAAGCTACTATAGCTAAAAACATAAGTGTTGTAGATATAATTTTTTTCTTGTCCATATATAGACTCCTTTAATCGTAACAATAATTTCTTATTCTCCTCAATGTAAGTCTTCTTAACCCTTCCAAAATCAATATTTTATTTTTATATAAAGTGTTTATCATTTTAGTTCGGAACACAAATATTATGACTCTTAAAACATTTAAATATACTATTAAAATATGTATATCTAATCTCCTATCATAAATATCGCCTATTAAATAGAAAAACAGGTACTCTTATAGTACCTGTTTTTCGTATTTTGCAAGCTCTTCAATATATAATTTTCCCATGCTACTAAGCGGAATGCCCTTTCGTTTAATGTATCCAATAGTCATCATTTCATCTGTGTCTAATGGCACAGCACGATAATCACCTCCATTAAGTTCCTCACATATAATTCCTGAACAAAGGGTATAGCCGTTAAGCCCCTTCATCAGATTGAGGAAAGTCGCACGGTCATTTGCTTTAATAATGCGCTTGTATTCATATGTACTTAATACTTCTTCTGCTAAATAGAAGGAGTTGTTTTCCCCTTGCTCGAATGCTAGGCATGGGTACTCCTCTAAATCCTTCATATTCACTTTTTCCTTATTGGCAATCGGATTACCACTCCATACATACACATATACATGGCAATCAAATAATGGAATAAACTCTAGTTCATTTTCTGAGAGCATCTTGGTAAGCACCTTTTGATTAAAGTCATTCATATAAAGTACACCTAACTCACTATAAAAATGGCGTACATTTTCAATTACTTCAAAGGTTCTTGTTTCATGAATGGCAAACTCATATTCATCCATTCCGAATTGCTTCACCATTTCCACAAAGGCCTTAACTGCAAAGGAATAATGTTGCATGGATACAGAGAACTTTTGTTTTCCTGACTTTTTCTCAATATATCGTTCATTAATCAATCGATATTGTTCTATCAGTTGCCTTGCATAGCCCAAAAATTCATTCCCCTCTACTGTAACCACTATCCCCTTATTGCTTCTATGAAAAATGGTAATGCCGATTTCTTCTTCTAATTCTCTTACTGCCGCTGATAAACTAGGTTGTGATATAAATAACTGTCCTGCTGCCTTATTCATCGAGTTACAATCAGCGATTGTAATAATGTACTTTAACTGCTGTAATGTCATCTTTCACCTCTTATTCTATTACGCCACCTTCAACTACTAAATCATCTGGATTAATGGTATCTCCATATACAGGAAGTAAAGTTGCTTCATAAGCTGCATGGAAAAATTGTTCATCTGCCAATCCCTTAATCTCCTCATTAATCCATTCCAAAAGCTCACTATTTCCTTTCTGAACTGCTGGCGCAATACTATCAATATTTCCTATACTACCAATCGTTGTGCTAAAACCTTCATTTTGATTAGACCAAGCAAGTGCCTCTGTATTATCCGTTGCAAAAGCTGCACCTCTACCATCTAGTAAAGCATCATAAGCCTCTTGATATTCATCATACTTGATTAACTCAATCTCTGGATACTCTTTAGTAAAGTAAGTTTCTGCTGTTGTCCCCTTAACGACAATTAAGTTTTGATCCTTAAGTTTACTAATATCTGTAATAGGTGCCTCATCAGGTGATACAACCCCTAAAGCTACCTTCATATAAGGAAGCGCAAAATCCACTTTCTCACTTCGCTCATCTGTTACTGTAAAATTCGCCAAAATAATATCTACTTTTCCTGATTGCAAATATTCTACTCTACTTGCTGCCTCTACATAAACAAATTCTACTGCCTCTTCACTCCCAAGAAGGTCCTGACCTATCCTTTTTGCAAAGTATACATCATATCCTTGAACATTTCCATCAGAATCTACATAACCAAATGGATTTTTATCACTAAATACGCCAATTTTAATCTTTCCATCTGCTTTAATTTCTTCTAAGGTACGTGCTTCTGCTTGCTTGGTATTTTCCACATTCCCTGAACTTCCTGTTTGACTTTGGCATCCTGTCATAGCCCCTACTGCTAACACTGCTGATACAACAATACCCCATAATCGTTTCTTCATTCTTATTTCCCCCTTTAAAAATCTATTTGCATCCTAGGTTGAAGTTAAATTGAGATTGTATTTGCTCCCTAGTCTGTAAGCTATATATTAGTGCCTTCTTCATAATGGAAGGTATTTAAAAACTGCCTTGCCCTTTCTGTCTTTGGCTGAGTAAAAAATTCCTGTGGCTTACTTTCTTCTATGATTTTACCTTTATCTAAAAATAAAATCCTATCTGCTACTGCCTTAGCAAACTCCATTTCATGAGTCACAACAATCATGGTCATTCCTTCTTTAGCTAGTTCCAATACAACTTGTAAGACTTCTCTTACCATTTCAGGGTCAAGTGCTGCTGTTATCTCGTCTAACAATAATATTTCTGGCTGCATCATCAATGAACGAACAATCGCTACCCTCTGCTTTTGTCCTCCTGATAACTGTCTTGGATAAACATCCCTTTTCTCCAATAAGCCTACACGCTTTAATAACTTTTCTGCCTCCTTTATCACTTCTTCCTTATCTCTTTTTTGAACAATAACAGGGGCAAGGGTTACATTTTCTATAATGGTCATATTTGGAAAGAGTTCATAGCTTTGAAATACCATACCAACTTTTTGCCTTACTTCATAGTTTACTTTTTCATTGTCTTTCTTTTTGGAATTGCTTCCCTCTTTTATACCTTCTCTTGTAATTAATACCCCATCTAATAAGATTTCTCCTGCTTGAATAGGCTCTAACTTATTTAAACAACGTAAAAAAGTACTTTTGCCACATCCTGATGGCCCTATTACTACCACAACTTCTCCTTTTGCAATGGAAAAAGAAATATCATCTAGTACATTAGTCTTGCCATCAAAGGATTTCACCAAATGCCTTACCTCTAAAATCTTCTCACTTTTCATATCAATCCTTTAACCTCCTTTCCAACATACTTGTTGCCTTTGAAAATGGAAAACAAATCACAAAATACATTAGAAAAATCATGCCATAAATCCAAAGTGCTGAATCTGGGGTCGTAAAACGGTTGGCATCAATAATTTGTTTACCTACTTTAACAACTTCTACCACACCAATCAGTACCACTAGCGAGGTAGTCTTTATCATTCTGGTTAATAAATTGACTGCGGAAGGAATAAGCCTTCTGACCGTCTGTGGAATAATAATGTGACTAAACACCTGCCCCTTTGTCATTCCTAAAGCATAAGCACTTTCATATTGATGATTAGGAATAGAAATCAATGCACATCGCACCAAATCTCCCATCTCGGCTACGCCCCAAAAAGAAAAAACAATAATCGCTGCCATTTCTCCCGATAAATCTAATCCCAAATGTTTAGCTGCTCCAAAATAAACTAAAAACAACAATACCAATTGTGGCATAATTCTTACTGTTTCTAGATAAACTCTACATACTAAGCAAATGATTTTATTGGTGCTAGTCATAATCACACCCAGAAGTAATCCCAATAAAACAGAAATCGCCATAGAAATAAGTGCTATTCTAAGTGATACCCATAGGCCTTCACATAACCTTAGAAAATTATTTCCTTGAAACAGTACTTGTATCCCCAAATCCTGCATAGCGCACGCTCCTTTCTATCCAAGATGCAATCAATGAGATAGGTAATAAAATAATCAAATAGGCAATAACCAACATTAATAACGCTTCATCTGTCTTATAATAGATTCCTATCAAATCCTTAGCGACAAACATCAAATCTGCTAAAGCAACAGCACTAAATACAGAGGTTTCTTTGATGAGAAAAATAATATTTGCACAAAGGACTGGCACAGACGTTGTCAAAGCTTGAGGTAATATAATATATCTAAAAACCTGAAATCTTGTCATACCTAAACTCAGTGCAGATTCAGATTGAATCAAATGCACTCCCTCTATTCCTGACCGAAACGCTTCTGCCATATAGCTCCCGCCTAAAAAAGCTAAACCTATCACACCACAGCTTTCCGAACTCAGTACAATGCCTAGTTTAGGTAAGCCAAAATATAAGAAAAATAATTGAATTAACAAGGACGTATTTCTAGATAACTCAATATAAAATGATACAATGCTCTTTAAAATAGGGATATTCATAGACTTGATGAGGCTACAAACAAGCCCAATCATAATTGCTAAAACAATCCCTATAAAAGCAATCTTTAAAGTCAAAATGCCTGCTTCCACATAAAGTGGTGTATAACAACGCATAAATTCAAAATCCATCTAATCCCCCTCCCCTGAGATTTCATTCCTTTATCTCATCACCATTTATTTGCTCCTTAGTACATCCATGCTTTTCCACCCAAATAAAAAACAGGCAAATACTCTCACGCATTTACCTGTTTCTCATCTCTATTAAAGCATATGATTTTTAAGAATCAGATATGATAATGCGTACATAAATAAACTGTATTTCTATGTTATTTCCTCTCTTTGTTAATTCCTAGTATTCTTATATGCATTAATATAAATCCAGTTATCAAAATTGTCAAACTTTTCAACTCTTTATAATGTATGGTATTTTTTATAGCTTATTATAGATTTCTTCTATACCAAGATCCTTCTTTTTCCTAATATAAATTTAAACAAAAAAAAGCCTTCCTCTCGGAAAGCTTTTTCTTTTACAAAAGGCTATCTAATGCCCTACCTACAACCTTTATATGCTTTATTTTAATTTGTTCAATTAGTTTACCTTGAGCTATAACTATCTTTACATCTCTCTAGGATTTCCTTATGTTTCTTAATACGTCTACGTTTATACTCTCTTTTTATCTTATTTTTAATCTGACAGGTCTTGTCCTGACAATTGCTACATTTCAGCGTTTCATTAGAACCACTCCAGAAACGCTCTGGATATTTTGCATATCTCATTTCCCAATGAATGAGTACCACACATGAAGTGAAAAATAAACTCCAACTAAAGAAGTTACGAATAAATAGCATTGGTGTAAACATCATAAAATGACCCCAATCATAAATTCTACAGTTTACACAACACTTATTTTTCATAATCACTGATTGGAATGGGCAATAGAATAATATACAAATATAATCACATAAAAAGTAAAAGACCGTTAGCATCAATAAATCTGCACTATCTATTACTTTAAATAAATATAATGCCCCCCAAATACAGTTAAATAATAACCATACAAGCATCACTTGCCACGCTTTGATATTTTGGTCTTTTACAAATCGGTACAATTCTAGTTCATCATATTCTGGTACTTCTACATATTGCTCTTTCTGGGCTTTTTTTAATGCCATTGATAAATTCTTGATTGGGAAAATATGCAGCAGCATTGTAATCATAAAGATTGCCCACAAAATGTGTAGTGGCGTAATTTTCATCCACATAGGCTGTGTCACTAGATTATAAAGCCATTCCTTATTGGTAATATAAACTGCTAAAACACTTAGAAAAATTACAACACGCATAACGAGCTTAATCATATATCGTTTCATCATTGAAGTCTTTATTAATTTCGCCAATTCCCTTATCTCCATTTTCTTTGCAAGTATGTAAAATATTATATAATACTACAAGATGAATTTAAAGCATTTGGCCACTCTATCATAAACTAGAATTTAATAGCATTCTTAGGACAGCTATCTATACACTTCATACAAAGAATGCACTCTGTTCCATTAATACGCTTTCTCGAATTGTTAGTAATTTCTACATTCATAGGACATACCTTTTTGCATTTCCCACATGAAATACACTTATCCTCATCTACCTTAACCCTAAGCATTGCAAAATAGCTTGTAGGCTTTAAAAAAACGGTAATCGGACAACTTTATAAGTTGCATGATTCTTTTAAACCAGTACCCCATCTTTTACTGTAATGACTCGATTGGTATACCTAGTAGCATCTTGTGCATGAGTAACCATCACAATGGTTTGCTGTGTTTCTCTATTAATTTTCTGTAGTAACTGCATAATTTCTGTCCCTGTTTTACTATCTAAGTTTCCTGTTGGCTCGTCTGCAAATAAAATCTCTGGTCTTGTAATCAAACTTCTTGCAATAGCCACTCTTTGCTGTTGTCCACCAGATAACTCTCTAGGCTTATGTTTCCTTCTTTCTGTAAGGCCTACCCATTCTATGACCTCATCAAGATTTTTCTTGTAGGTGGCTTTCTTTTTCCCATCTAAAAGAAGAGGTAATATAATATTTTCTTCTACCGTTAGATTAGGAATTAAATTATAGAACTGAAAGATAAAGCCCATTTTGCTACGTCTTGTTTGACTAATCTTATCATCATCTAACTGATTAATATTGACCCCATTAATATAAACATCGCCCTTAGTGGGATGATCTAATCCTCCCATAATATAAAGCAATGTACTCTTTCCTGAACCAGAAGGTCCCATAATCGAAACAAACTCCCCTTTTTTCACTTCCAAAGAAATATTTTTAAGTACTCTTGTTGTTATCTCTCCTATCTTAAAGTTTTTTACAATGTTTCTACATTCAATTGCTAATCCACTATTTTCCCTATTCATTTACTTTCTCCTATTCGCTTTTTATCTCTTCTATAAGTTGCATACGATATGTTTTAAAAATAGGAACAATATAACCTATGCAAGTTATGACAATCCCTAATATTCCTGCCCCCATAAACTTACTTTGTTCTAATACTGGTGTCATAGCAATTTTGGGTCCTGCAACTTTAAAGATTGTTTGTAGCTCCATATAAGCTACAAAAATTGCTAAGCTTGCTCCTATAACACCTGTAGAAATGCCTTCTATAAATTGCATTGTTACATTTTGTTTATTGCTCATACCAATGACCTTATACATGGCCATACGTCTTCTTTTTTGTATATATTGAATCAATAGGTTATTTATAATACCAATTCCGCTTAATATCACAATAAAATACGTCATGCTTTGCATCGGCCTTAAAAAAGCACCTACAGTTTTTAAAGCATCTTGATTAAACTCTTCTATAGTACGACTCCAATTCTGTTCTTTACCAAATAATGTTCTTATTTGTACCATAATAGCCTCTGGATCCTTTGCTGTGTAAGTAAGCATTCCATAGCTATTAACACCAAAATCTTTTTCTGCATCTTGAGATGTAATCACAGCATTTGTATTATTGGCTCGTGATTTAAAAATGCCAATTACTTCATACTCATATTGATTGTCTCCTTTATTCAAAGTTATTGTGCTTCCTAATGAATAACCACTTTCTTGGCTAAACGTCTCACTCAGTAAAATCTTATGTCCTTCCTTAAATGTTTCAAAAATCGTATCTCTATCACTTTGGGTATAAGTTATAGCAAACATATCTGTATACCATTCGATATTAGATATTCCTTCTAGTCGTTCTAAGTGACTCCCATTAGTCGCTTGAATATGATTCATTACATAAAGAGGTAATACCTTTTCTATCCCCTCCATGCTTTCCACTTCTTCTATAAATTCATAACTGATTGGCGCATCTGCAAAACCATCAATATCTGCTCCACGAAAAACATCTCCTATGTAGCTCCTTACAAAACTTCCCATAACCGTAATAACAATAATGGCTGATAAGCTAATAAACAGTAATGTAATATTTTGGATAACACCTTTATTATCTTGCATATTCCTTGCTGCAATTTTTCCTTCATTTCCTATAGTTTTTTCAAATATCCATTCCAAACCTCTTGCTACAGCATTAGTCAGTAATGGAATAATCACGATACTAGAAACAATAAGACCTACCAATGATAGTCCTCCAAATAAATAAAGGCCCTTATCCGTTGCTATATTGGGCAAGATAATTGAGGCAATAAATATCATACTACCCATACCCATTATTAATTTTTTTGATACTTTTTCCTCTTCAACTCTTCCAGAGATTATTTCTTTAATTGGCAAATAACTTGTTTTATAAATAGGAATAAAAGCACTTAATACCGAAACACCTATGGCAACAAAAAGAGATAAACTTAATCCTAATCCCGAAATAACAATTGGGATTTCTATACCCTGTGATAAAGATTGTCCCATTCCTGTCAAAATAACTCTAAGTAAAATTAATCCTACTAGTATTCCTATACCTCCACCTATCACACCATAAAGTAAACTCTCCAAAATCATCATTCTCATGACTTGTTTTCTAGTTGCACCAATACTTCTAAAGGTTCCAATAGCCGGAAGTCTTTCTAATGTAATAACCTTATAGCTACTATAGATTATAAAAATACTCATAGTTAACGCAAAAAAGCTAATTAATAAAAATGGCATTGATTTTTCCCTAGCATCATATTGAATCTGTGCTTCATCTACAATCCTTTTAATATGATAATTTTCCTTTGGTAACAACTCACTCATTTGCTCTTTAAGCTGGTCACTTGTTACATTGTCCTCATTTTCTATTAAAATTTCATTGTACCCAGTAGTGCCCAAAATATCTTCCATAGTTTCCACTGAAATTAAACCATTTGTTCCTCTGGTTTGGCGTAAGAACACTGTATCATATGCTGCAATTTCAGCTAGTATAAATTTTCTTTCCTCTGTTCCTATTTTTAAAGTAATTGCATCTCCTTTTTGTAAGTTGAATTTATCTGTAAATCTAGTAGGTAATACAATCTCATCCTTACTAAGTTGTGTAAGCTGTCTATTGCCTTCAAGTCTTGGTTTATTAATCTTCTCTAAGTCTTCTAAATAAGCTGCCACTAAGTCAATTGACTCATAATAGTCTTCCTCATGATATAATCCAATGTTTTTCATTATGCCAACTTTCGTCTTAATCCCTTCTAAATTCGGAATTTCTTCCACTTGTATAAGACCTTCTGCTTGAGTATGTGCAATGGATAAACTTGCACTTCCAGACATTCCTTTTGCCATTTTTACTTGTGCTGCTTCATATGAGCTTCCGATTGAAAAGGAAACAAATATAAGCGTAGATGCTAAAATAATTGAAAGCAACATAACTGCTGTTCTAATCTTTTGTTCCTTAATAGTGGTTATGATGTATTTTAATATGACAAGCATTTGACTTAAGCCTCCCCTTCTTTGTGTATACAATCTTTTTTGTACTAAGCATCATTAAATAAGGCTTTATTTCTTATGTCTTTTTTTATATCCATACACAGATACAGATATTATAAGTAGTATAGCTATGAATACATTTTGCTCCATCATTCTTTGCCTCTCTTTCATTGATTATTGAGTACGGATTTCTTTTCTAAAATAAAAATAAGTGATTACATTGTTTATTGTAATCACTCATCCTTAATTCAGCTTTTAGCCTACCTTAATTAACCTTAATTTTTTGCTAATCGTATCTCAAAGCATGTTCCTTTATTCATTTCGCTTGCTACACTTATTTCTCCTCCATGAAATTCAATAATTTGTTTTGCAATTGCCATTCCTAAGCCAGTTCCTTCTGGTTTATCCTTCATATGAGTTCCTCTATAATATCGGTCAAATAAATGTGTAAGTTCTTCTTTTTTTATGCCTTTTCCATTATCACATATTAGAATCTGAACCTCATGGACTTGATTGATAATTGTCATTTTAACCTCTGTATCTAGGCTATTATGCACAAGACTATTAACCAATAAATTGTTAAAGGCTCTCTTTAGTAACAACTTATCAAATTCTATTAAAATCTCTTCCTGCGCACTCTCAAATTCTATCTCCTTATTCATATAGTCTGGCTGATTTAATAGGTCAATAATGACTTCTTTTAAAAATCTCACTATGTTTGCTTGTTCTTTATGATGAGGCAATGTACCACTTTCTAATTGATAGGTCAATTTTAAATCATTTATTAATGCTTCACTATAATTGATATTCTTTAACATAATACCTGCATATTGCCTAACTTCCTCGTTAGTTAAATGACTATTTTCCTGTGCTATCATTTCAGCATAACCTTTTATCGGTACAAGAGGCGTCTTTAAATCATGGGTTATATTAGAAATCCATTCATTACGTAAGCGTTCTGTTTGCCTAGCTAGCCTTTCACTTTCCCTTATTGTTTCTTCTAGCATATTAAGCTTTCTATAAATACTTGCAAAGGCATTTTTCTTTGTAATCGGTAGATAATTTCTTTGTTCTATTTCTTCAATAGATTGAAGAACTCCCTTTATATTTTTCACCCAATAATAACCATATACCATAGCTACAATAAACATCATACTTAAGACTATCCCAATCAACATAAACCCTACTGCTCGACCATTTGTAAACTGATTGGCATTTAAGTACATCATGACTTTTACAACTGACTTAGGAAATCTAAGCAGATAAATCCACTCCTGATTTTGGTAGCGAATATTTCCTTCATATACATTATCCTTCTTGATAACTTCTAAAAGCTCTATATTTGAATACTGCTTGGGATTATCCCCCTCACATAAATAAGAAAACACTTCATTTCCTTGTGTATCTATGATTTGAAGGGCTATATCACGCTCTTTAAGTAACTCTAAACCTTCTTCTGAAACAACAGGTTGTTCTTTACTTACAACAATCTGCTTCTTAAAATCTCCCGTAAACTCTTTTTGCCAATTGCTCCTTGTCCAGTTTCCTTCTGGTGTCTTTACAATCACTAAGGATAAAACAAGATATATGCCAGCACCCACCATAACTAAGAAAAAGAAAATATAGAACATTACCCTTTTCACTTAATCATCCCTCTTTCTAAGCTTGTAACCTAACCCTTTTACTGTTATCAAAATTTGTGGATTAGAAGGGTTTTCCTCTATCTTTTCTCTAAGATGTCTAATATGTACCATGATGGTATTGTCACAAATGCTACTATATTCTCCCCATACCTGTTCATAGAGCCTTTCTTTGCTAATAATATGATTTACATTTTGAATAAAATAAGCAAGCATTAAAAATTCACGTCCTGTTAACTCTAACTCTTTTTCACCTTTATAAGCACGTCCAGCCTCTAAATCTACTTTTAAATCATTGACCCTATAAATCTGCTGACTTGTTTCATGACTTATTGTTTGGTATTGTTGACGACGCAATTGTGCCTTAATCCTAAAAACAACTTCTTTAGGACTAAAAGGTTTTGTGATATAGTCATCCCCACCACTTGCTAAGCCTAATATTTTATCTATATCATCACTCTTTGCAGATAAAAATAAAATAGAGCAGTAGGAAAAGGTTCTAATAATCTTACAGACTTCTAATCCATCTATATCAGGGAGCATCACATCTAATACCACCACATCCGGCCTATATTGCTTACATAGCTCAATCCCATCTGCTCCACTATGAGCCTTTTTTATTTCATTAAACCCTTCCTTCTTTAGCACCACTTCTATTAAATTTGTGATATCCTGCTCATCATCTATTAGTAAAATTTTTTTCTCCATATAAATCTCTAATCCTCTTATCTTTTATTTCCCCATGTGTCGTAATACACCATATCTTCTAATGCTCTTCTAGGTCTTTGTTTTGGCTTTTCATCTGCATAACCTACACAAATCACACCACATACATACTTGTCATCTGGCACACCCAAAACTGCTCGTATCTCCTTTTGTCTATACCATCCTGTCCAGCAAGTTCCTAACCCTAAATAATCTGCTTCTAATAACATATTTTCTATAGCAATTGCTGTATCTCTTATAATTAATTTAACCTCTTCTTCAGAACTATTTTCATCTATGTATAAATCTGATTGATCTTTGATACGACACTTTACATCTGCTACTACTGCAATAAACATAGATGCAGTAAGCATCCATTTTTGATTATGTTCTACTTCCACAATTTTTCTTTTACTTCTTGGTCTGTAATCACAATAAAGTTCCAAGGTTGTGTATTACTTCCTGATGGCGCTAATCTGGCACTTTCTAATAGACTTAAAATCTTTTCATCCTCAACCTTTTGGTCTGTATACTTTCTAATGCTTCTTCTTGTTTGAATCTCCTTCATCTTATCTAGCCCCCTGTAATCTATGATTTTTCTTTATATCAACACAATTTAATATCTCTTATCATAGTGTAGGCATATGAATCAAAATACTTGTTCCAAAAGCCTCTTGCATTTGGATTGGCAGTACCATGCTCTACCCATAACTGCCTAGCCCCTTCTTTTTTCACAGTATCACTTACATACTGTAAAAGTTGTTGTGCGACTTTGTCTCCACGATATTCTTCCAATACAAAAATGTCTCCCACATTATAGCTATCTTCACCGTTGGTCACAAAGCTATTTCCACCTTTATTGGCTTCCATTACACCAATAATTTGGTCATTTTCTTCTGCTACAAAAACTCTTGTATTTTCATCTAAGAAAAATTCTTTATATACGTCTTCTGTAAATTCTTCTCCTGGATAAAAAACAGGACTCTTTCTAAGGTGCTCCATTAATGCTTTTAAAAGCGGCCATACTTTATCCCATCTTTCCTTTGGTTCTACTTTTGTTATTTCCTTAATAAAATGAGTCTTCTCTTTATGTATTTCTAATTCTGTGCTACAAATCCCCTCTTCACACTGAATCCCAAATTGCATAAAAGAAAATAATCGAATCATTTCCTCATCATGAGCATATAACTTTACCTCATAATGTGCTTTGGGTTGATTACGAAATGTATCTGCCATATGTTGAAATAGTTTAGACATTACTTACATTCTTTCTGATACATCTCATATGCTATATCAACAACTTGTGATAAAAATTCTACTGAACCTTTAATAATCTTCATCTTACTCCTCCTCTCTTATACACCATTCTCTTTAGTCATACTTATATACTTATTTCCCCTCAAACTCATATAATTGATAAATCCTTCTTGAAAATCTTCCAGCTAAAATAGTTTTAAAAAGCACATGTTCATATCCCTTAAGTTGGTCAATCATTTCTCTTGGTGTCATATTCCATTCTTTTATATAACGTATTCCTGTCCCCTGTTCCAAATCACTAGGATAGTCTATACCACATACCGTGCTTACTCCAACCTCATTAATAGGATTTTTGTGTCTGGATGCTCTTGCTGCAAACTCGCTATAACAATCCATCAAAATATATACATTTGTAAAATGCTGCCTTAACCCACCTAAAAGCTGTTTCAATTCACTTATTTGGAGATACATGCTAATGCCCTCCATAATAATAATGGCCTCATTTTTAGCTGGTAGTTCTTTAATCCAATCCTTTGTTCTGACATCTGCCTTAATCATGTGGTATGTTTTATCTTCTTTATAATATTTCTTACGCGCCTCTATCACTTCTGGAAAATCAATATCATACCAAATATGGCCATAACCATTTACTCGTTCTACTCTACTATCCATACCACATCCTAAATGCAATATCACCGCATCTGGATATTCTTGCATTTTTTCTTTGGTCCATTTGTCAAATACAGCGCAGCGCATTCCCATATAATACGCTAGCCATTTGGACTTTGCCTTTCCACGTAATTTAAATCCTTCCTTCTCCCATATCATTTCTGCTTTCGGATCATGAAGGATAATCCCCTTTTGACTTACTACTGCTTTTCCATATAAGGGAATATATAAAGTTTTATTTACACCATTCATATATCTTCCTCCTAAGCCACCCTATTGTCTTGGTACAATCTCAAATTTTCCCTATGTGCCTACAAAAACCTCTGTACCTTATTTCCCTCGCTATTCTAAATTTATTTTAACATCTAATGCACGCTATTCCAACGTAACATATTCTAATTAATCTAAAAATAAAATTTATTTGACTATATAAAAAGAGAGGTTTTATTTACCCCTCAATATGCCTTATTTGTTTTTGGCTATACGACCTTCTCTCAAAACAATCTACCTTTATAAATTAAAAAATCCACCAAACATACTCCAACCAATAACAATGACTATAATCATAACAATAATCACAAGCCAATAGTTTACTTTTCTGTCCATACATCTTCTCCTTTAGCCTTATTTCACTATAAGCCAAATGCTAATTATATATATTTTTTCTTTTTTAACTCAAATTTATGTATATGTACGCTTCTTATGGCTATTTTTCTAAATACCATACAAAAAGCCTCAACACTTTTTGATGTCATGCTAATAAGTTAGTTTTTATTATAACTTATTGACATCCATCTTAATAAAATGTTAAGGCTTAAACACTTTTCTATTATTTCTTTACTACTGCTGTTTTTCCTTCTTTAAATAAAACATACCAAGAGCTAATGAGGTGATTTCTGCAAGTGGTACTGCAAGCCAAATCCCTATATCTCCAAGAACTAATGGTAAGACATAGACAAATAATACGCTTAACCCACATCCTCTAGCAATACATAATATGATTGAATACATTGGCTTTAATGTAGATTGGAAATAACTAATGATAAACATATTGACACCCATTACAAAAACACCAATGAAATAGGTTCTAATGGCTACCTTTGATAAGGCTAAAATTTCCTCTGTTGGGTGAATAAAAATGTAAGTTAATAAATCTGGCATCACAAGTGCCACCAACCCAATTACCGAGCAAATCCACACTGCTGTTTTGATACCTTTTCTTCTAACCTCAGACACACGCTCTACTAATTGGGCACCATAATTCACAGAAATAATCGGTTGTGCTGCTTGGTTAATTCCATTACATAAACAGCCTATCATCAGTACTGTATTAGTAATGACACTATATAATCCAATTCCAATATCTCCAATATATTTGAGAATCTGAATATTAAAGATAAACATTACAACACCAGATGCGATTTCTACAAAGAAACTCGTAAAACCATTTTTAATAATGTTCACTACATATTTAAAAGAGAATCCTTTTAAATTAATGTGTAAGCCATTTTTCTTGGATACAAAATGGGTAAGTAAAATCACAATTGTACTGATTGCGCCAATAACACTGGCAATGGCTGCACCCTTCATGCCCATTTGCATTGGGTACACAAAAATAATATCTAAAATAATATTTAATACTCCACCAGTAACAACTGCAACCATGGCAAGCTTTGGTGCCCCATCATTTCTTATGAAAGTTTGTAAAAAACTTGAGAATGAGAAGCAACTCATCCCCATAATCACATAAGGTGCATATTCCTTAATATAAGGCATGGTCACATCAGTCGCTCCTAAAAATGTCACCATAGGTGTCATAAATGCCAGCATCAATGCCGTATATATCACACACATAATGGCATTTAATAATAAGGCGACAGAATAATAACGCTCTCCATTTTCATGATTGCCTGCCCCTCTTTCGATAGACATAAGCACTGAACCACCTACTCCAAATAATAGTCCATTACCAAAGAAAATATTAAACAATGGTAAAATAATATTTAGTGCGGCTAATGCCTCTGTGCCAATACCTTTACCAATAATAATGGAGTCGGCTAGAACATATATACTGGTTACAAGTGTTCCACAAATTGATGGAACTAAATATCTGTTAAATAGCTTTGATACTGATTCATTTGTTAAATTACTTGTCTGCATAAATCCTTTTTAATTCTACCTTTCTAGCTCAAAATGTAAATCTTGTGGTAACTTATTAAGCACCTTTGGAATCCACATTATATTTTACATAAACTTCATTATTATAGACTTAAAGTATCTTATAAATCAAGTTTTCTTTTGTTGTAACCCTTTTCTTTTGGCACTGTTCAATCCATTTGTGATTACTACAATATAGCAATAGAATCTTTTACTTTTTCATACAACAGACTGCAAATTTTCCACTAGTAGCTGCAACGGGTAAACCGCCATTGGCTTGTAGCCATTGACTGGCTAAAAATACATTCTTAAGTCCCTTAACGTTATTCTTTATGTAAAAGCTTTTATAGCCCTTTTGTTCAAAGAAACTCATATAAGCACCTTTGTAGGCACCACACCATTTTGTAAATGTCATCGGTGAGTAAGCTTCTAAGTAAATGAGTTTACCTTCTACTAGTGGATACTGCTTCACTATTCTCTCTTCAATAGCCTTTACAATTCTTTGCTTTTCTTTTTGATATGCCTCTTTATTTTTATATAACGCTTCCCAATGGTCATAATCCGTTTCATCCTGTAAGATATTACATTGAATGACACGTTTATCTGCTGGAAATAATTTTGAGTCATAATCATATAAACGTATGCCTAAAAAGTCTTGTTCTTTGTTTCCCACTATAAAGCGATTACACGGAAAGATGACTGAACCTGTACTTATACCAACACTCTCTGTTCCCTTAATCCCAAAAGATACATGGAATGTAGAATTCACTGGATACCCCGTTCTACATTCATACACCTTACGAAGTTTTTGATCCATATAAGTTTTATCTAGTAACTTTCCAAAGGTCACCTCTGTATCTGTGGCACAAATGATATAATCGGCTGTGATTTGCTCGCCACTTCCTAATATAATCCCTATTGCCCTCTTCCCCTCAAGCTTTATTTCCTTTACTGGTTTAGCAAGATTTAATTTACCACCCAAGGCTTTAAAATAATTTACAATATTCTCTACTAATTTTGTAGATCCTCCCTCTGGAATAGCAGCAGTTCCATTGGTATATAAGGCGTAAGAGGTAATCAGTGTATAGGCCATAAAGTTCATACCCACTTTGTAAAGCATGTACTCCTGCCGATAAACCTGCTATTCCACCACCAACAATCACTACCTTTTCCACTATAAATTCCTCCATTTAATCTTTGACTTTTATTTTTCATAGATTACTTTTTTATAATGTCCAGTATCCAGCAGGGCTCTGGTAACTCCATCTCTGGATGGGTTACATATTGCTCGGCAATCCCCTGAATGCTACTCCAAAACGCATTGGATAAGGTTATTGGATTTCCCTCTCGTATTGCTCCTTGTTCTTGCCCCAACTTAATGAGTGGTACAAAAGCTTTTATTGTATTAACGCTGCATGCTAATTCACGCGCCTTACTTGGTATTCCCCTATTTCTCTGTGCCTCTGCCATTAAAACAAAAAAATAAGCCGCCCATGTGTTTTCCTGTATATAGCCAAATAATTGAGTTACAAATATCTCTAGCTGCTCTGTAACTAAGTCTCCTTCTATCTGCAACGGATACCTCATTGCTTCCAATCCAAATCTTACTAATTCCTCATATAATTGCTCTTTAGAATCAAAATAATGAAAAAGTAAGCCTGTACTCATAGAAGCTTTCTTCGCAATATCCGTTATCTTTGTAGCAGCAAAACCGTTTAATACAAATAGCTCTAAAGCACTATATAAAATCTGTTGTCTTCGTTGTTCTTTTTGTTCTTCTCTAATTCCCATATCTACTCCCCTTATAAACTCATTAAATTTTCGTTCAATGAATTTGTGTTCAATAAATTTATAGCATAAAATTTATAAACCGCAAATAATATTCTAAAATTCAATATTCTCATTTTGTGTACAAAACAGCTAGACTATCACAAAATAGTCTAGCTGTTTTTTGAGTACCTCTACTTACTCTCCTACTGCCTTATTGGTAATCATCGTGTGGCATAATTTCAAAGTACTTACCTTTCTAATTTCTCAGCACTTTCAAAAATTGCCTCAATAAATGGATCATCCATTCTGCGATTAATCATCAATTCTCCAATACCAATGGCACCTTGTGCTTTATACTCTGATAAACGTTCATAAACTGTTTCAATATTTTTATCATCTAAATTACACATCCAAGCATATATATCAGGGAATACTTCACAAATCTTTTTGTTTTCTTCATTTTATAGAGCCTTTAAGCATGAGTATGGGATTTCACCAAAGGAATATAAAGGACTACTACTTTATAAATACATATTCATTTTCATTTGATAAAGCTTCATTAAAGTAGTATCCTAATCTATCAAATGCTTTGATTTTTTCAGGATCTTCAATTTTATGCTCTGCCATGTAGCGAACAATTTCGCCCCTTGCCATCTTAGCCAAAGTGCCTTTTTGAACAACTTTACCCTCTACCACTTCACCGAATACACAAGTAATCCATCTATCGTTTGGACCTAAATACTTTTCAAGGCATTTTTAATACATTCTGCTTCTTCCATAAAAATAGGCATACTCATATACTCTAAAGTATCTAGATTTTCATTCATCTTCTTTGCTGGTGAAATAATAATGCGCATTAGATTTCTCCTAACATTTGTGCTGGATTGTCCGCTGCTTTCACTTTATCAAATGCTTTTACAATCATACCTTGTTCATCAATTAAATAAGTTGTTCTTACAACACCCATATAAACTTTTCCACACATCTTTTTCTCATGCCATACATCATATGCTTTAATCACTTCAAGCTCTGTATCTGAAAGTAATGTAAATCCTAAATTAAATTTCTCTTGGAATCTTTTGTGTGAAGCCACTGAATCTTTGCTCACGCCTAAAACAACTGTATCTTTCTCTACAAACTGAGGATATAACTCACTAAATCCACATGCTTGTTTGCTACACCCAGCTGTATTGTCCTTAGGATAAAAGTATAAAATCACTTTCTTTCCTCTATAATCTGTTAAAGAATGTTCTTTTCCATCTTGATCTAATAATTTAAAATCTGGTGCTTTTGTTCCTACTTCTAACATTACAAGTTCCTCCTAGTTTGTTCATGATATAAGTAAATGTTATGATTTCATATTATTTTTTTGAAACCACTTCAATTGATTTCCAATAAACATCTATCAATCATTCATTATATGCAATGGCTTTATTTTTAATATTACCATATTCTTCTATTTCATTATAGCGTTTATTGTTTTAAATAACATGATAATAATAAAAAGCCTCCAGTCTTAACCTTTAATCTTCTCTAAAATCACATTAAAGGTTAAGCACTTGGAGGCTTTATCTATAACAAATCATTTAATTTGTAATTCTTATTCGCTTACTGGTTTCATTGTTGGGAATAATAATACGTCTCTGATTGATGCAGAGTTTGTAAGTAACATTACAAGTCTGTCGATTCCCATACCCATACCACCTGTTGGAGGTAAACCATATTCAAGAGCTGTTAAGAAGTCTTCATCGATTAAGCATGCTTCATCATCACCAGCTGCGCGTAATTCTTCTTGACGTTGGAAACGGCTTCTTTGGTCAATTGGATCGTTAAGCTCAGAGAATGCGTTAGCATGTTCACGACCAACGATGAATAACTCGAAACGTTCTGTGTATTCTGGGTCTTCTGGTTTACGTTTTGCAAGTGGAGAAATTTCTACTGGATGCTCTGTTAAGAATGTTGGTTGGATAAGGTGTTCTTCTACGAATTCTTCGAAGAATAAGTTTAAGATATCACCTTTCATGTGGTGGTCTTCAATTGCAACATGTTTTTCTTTAGCAAGTTTTCTTGCTTCTTCTAAATCGATTGCTCTGAAGTCGATACCTGTGTATTCTTTAACAGCATCAACCATTGAAATTCTCTTGAATGGTTTAGAAAGGTCAATTTCTACACCATCGTATTCGATTACTGCTGTACCGTTTACTTCAAGACAAGCATGTCTGATGATTGCTTCTGTGATATCCATCATATCATTGTAATCAGCGAATGCTTGGTATAATTCAATCATTGTGAACTCTGGGTTGTGTCTGATTGACATACCTTCGTTACGGAATGTTCTACCTAATTCATATACTTTTTCAAATCCACCAACGATAAGGCGTTTTAATTTAAGCTCAGGAGCGATTCTTAAGTACATATCCATATCTAATGTGTTGTGGTGTGTGATGAATGGACGAGCCGCAGCACCACCAGCAATTGTGTGAAGGATTGGAGTTTCAACTTCCATGAATCCTTGACCATCTAAGAAGTTTCTGATAGAACGGATGATTGCACTACGTTTTGCAAATGTTTCTTTAACTTCTGGGTTTACAATTAAATCAACGTAACGTTGACGGTATCTCATTTCCATGTCTTTAAGACCGTGGTATTTTTCTGGTAAGATTTGTAAACTCTTAGAAACTAATGTTACTTTCTTAGCACGTACAGAGATTTCTCCTTTTTGTGTTCTGAAGATGTAACCTTCGATTGCAATAATATCACCAATATCATATTTTTTGAAATCAGCGTAGTCATCGTCTCCAAGCTCATCTTTTCTTACGTATGATTGAATACGACCTTCTTCGTCTTGGATTGTGATGAAAGATGCTTTACCCATATCACGTTTTGCCATAATACGACCAGCAACTTTAACAAAAGTTCTTTCTGACATTTCGTGTTCTTCTAATGTAGCTTCAATTGCTTCAAAGTTTTTCTTAGCTGTTTCACTATGAGTTGTGATTTCAACTTTTGTTACTTTAAAAGGATCTTTTCCTTTTTCTTGAAGCGCTTCTAATTTGTCATATCTAACTTTGATTAATTCATTAACATTAATATTTTCTTGTACTTGATTTTGATCAGACACTTCTGATTCCTCCTCGCTTTGTCTTACGTTAGTAATACATTCGTTATAATTAGTTTAAAACACCTGTAATACCTAAAATTTCATATCTATCCACACCATCAGCTGTTTCAACTTCTACAACATCTCCTACTTTGTGGTTCATTAATGCCATACCAACTGGAGATTCGTTAGAAATTTTACCGTTCATTGGGTCAGCTTCTGTTGAACCAACGATTAAGTAATCAACTTCTTCTTCGAATGTGTGGTCATAAAGTCTTACTGTGTAACCTGGTTTTACGATTTCAGCTGCATCTTCTTCTGCTTCGATAACTGTTGCATTTTTTAACATGTTTTCAAGCTCAACGATACGCATTTCGATTTCAGCTTGTTCTTCTTTCGCTGCATCGTACTCAGCATTTTCTGAAAGGTCACCTTGTGCTCTTGCTTCTTTTAACTTTTCCGCAACTTCGTTACGACGTGCTGTTTTCAAGTTTTCTAATTCTGCTTCTAATTTTTTAATCCCCTCATATGTGAGTAGTACTGATTTACCTGCCATATTCTTACTCCCTTTCTTAAATCCTTCGGTATTTTATATATTATACTAGGTCTATCTATCTATTGATACCATTAGAGTTTTTTAATTTAACAATTATACCTTACCAGTTATAGGATTGTCAACTTAGGTAGGTTTTACTCCAATGGTAAAAAGCATTGATTTTATTAAGTTCTAGTCTTCTTGCTTTAACATCATTTCATGTTGCAATCTGTGTGCTTCGAGTCTTTCTAAACAGTCATCTAATAGTCTCTTGATGTCATCGTATGTTTCCACACTTGTCATGAGCCTACGAAGCTCTGTGGCACCATGCACACCTCTTACATAGTTCGTTAAATGTGAACGCATTTCGCGGATTCCCACATAGCGACCTTTGTAAGCCTCTAACATTTTAGCATGTTTTAAAATAACTTCAACCCTTTCCTCAAAAGTTGGCTCTGGAAGAAGTTCACCTGTTTCTAAAAAGTGTACGGTTCTCTTGAAAATCCATGGATTTCCCTGTGCTCCACGACCGATAAGAACGGCATCACAACCTGTATAATCCATCATTCGTTTTGCATCTTCTGGCGTTCTAATATCACCATTTCCGATAAGTGGAATTGAAATATTTTGTTTTACTTCTTTAATAATATCCCAATCTGCTACGCCACTATAGAACTGTTCTCTCGTTCTTCCATGCAGGGCTAGTGCACTTGCACCACCTTGTTCTATTATTTTAGCCACTTCTACAGCATTAATGTGTTCATCATCAAAACCTTTACGAATTTTAATTGTAAGTGGTTTTGAAAGGTTTTTAGAAACGGCATATACGATTTCTCCAATAAGCTCTGGATTTTTAAGAAGAGCTGAACCTTCACCATTCTTTGTAATCTTAGGTGCAGGACATCCCATGTTGATGTCTATAAAATCAACATCTGTTTCTTCTACCTTTTTTGCCATTTCACTTAAAATCTTAGGGTCACTCCCAAAAAGCTGTGCACCAATTGGATGTTCCTTAGGATCGATATAAAGTAATTCGCTTGTTTTTACATTTTCATATAGTAAGCCTTTTGCACTTACCATCTCTGTTGTCATCATCCCAACGCCAAATTCTTTACAAATCATTCTAAAAGGATAATCTGTAATCCCTGCCATCGGAGCCAAAAATACGTTGTTTGGCGTTTCGATTGATCCAAATTTCATATTCATTTCTTCCTATCTATTTTTCTCGTAAATAATCGCTAAACCTTTTAATGTAAGTAAGCCATCATAATGCTCAATAACATCTGTACCATCTTGAATAATTTTTCCAAGGCCACCAGTTGCCACTACTTTTAACTCTGGTACACCTAATTCTTCACGAATTTTTCTTACGATATACTCAACTTGTCCAATATATCCATATACAAGTCCAGATTGCATTGCACTAATAGTATTTTTGCAATCTAAGATACCTCTTGTTTTTTTAATTTCCATATGTGGAAGTTGTGCTGCTCTTTGCCATAAGGCATCTGCACAAATACGAATTCCTGGTGTAATAAGCCCACCAATAAATTCACCTTTTCCATTGACAATATCATATGTTGTAGATGTTCCAAAATCGATTGCAACACATGGACCACCATATAACTCATAAGCTGCCACGCAGTTTACAATACGATCTGCTCCTACTTCTCTTGGATTATCTGTTCGTACTGCAAGTCCTGTTTTTAGTCCTGGTCCTACAATCATAGGTTTTTGGCGAAGATATCTTTTTATACCATTTGTGAGTGAATACATAATATCCGGCACTACTGAAGACATAATAACCGCTGTAATATCCTTTACTTCTAATCCTCTTTGTCTTAAAAGGTCTATCATCATAATACCATATTCATCTGATGTACGTGGTGTTTGTGTTGTTAATCTAAAACTAGAAATTAATTCCATACCATTCATTACACCAACTACAATATTAGTATTTCCTATATCTATCGCTAATAACATGCCTTTGCCTCTCCTCATTTCATTGTTACGATTATTAGTTGTTATAGTTATTTTCTTTGTTTTATTTTCCATGCTGTCCACACTTAAACTAAATAATAAGTTTTAAAAAGCAGGTACCTATCTTCCCGAGGTACCTGCTGTACGCCAACCTTAAGAAGATGCTTATTTAAAGTACATCTTCAATTTATCTAAAATTACATTGCCAAGCTCTGATTTTTGCATTTGTTCATGCTCTATTATTGTACCATCTCGATCAATAATCGTTGCAATATTGGTATCGCTTTTAAAGCCTGCACCTTCTTTTGCAATATTATTGGCTACAATAAAGTCTAAGTTTTTCTTACGAATCTTATCTTCAGCATATTCTATTACATTTTGTGTCTCTGCCGCAAATCCCACAAGGACTTGATGTGTTTTTCGTTCACCTAGACTCTTTAAAATATCTGGATTTGGTACAAGCTCTAGAATAAGATTCTCTCCACTTTTCTTAATCTTATGATCGCTTGCTTCCTTTGGTCTGTAGTCTGATACTGCTGCTGTTTTGATGACTGCATCTGCCCAGTCAAAGTGCTCGTGTACCGCATCATACATTTCTCTAGCGCTACGCACATTGATTCGCTCCACACGCTCTGGACAGTCAAGTACAGTTTGCCCTGATACAAGAAGGACATTAGCCCCTCTCTTTGCAGCGTTCTCAGCAATAGCATACCCCATTTTACCAGATGAATGATTGGTAATATAACGGAAAGGATCAATCGCTTCAATCGTTGGTCCTGCTGTCACAAGAATATTTTTTCCTGCTAAATCTTGTTCCACTACTTCTGCTTCCTCTTCTTTTTCAAGAAGCTCCACTACATACTCTACAATCTTCTCTGGTGCTGGTAGTTTGCCCGAACCTTTGTCTCCACATGCAAGCCAACCTGAATCTGGTTCAATAAATAAATAACCTTTTTCTTTTAGATAGGCTATATTTTCTTGTACAATTGGATTTTCATACATGGCACTATTCATGGCTGGTGCAAAAACAACTTTGCCTCTTGCTGCCATCACTGTTGTAGAGAGCATATCATCTGCAATACCATTAGCTACTTTACCAATAATATTGGCAGTGGCTGGTGCAATCAGTATCACATCAGCTTTTTTTGCTAATGCAATATGCTCTACATCCCATGTATAAGGTCTTTCAAATGTATCTGTAACAACGTAATTATTGGTGATGGTTTGAAATGCTAGTGGTTGTACAAATTCTATGGCATTCTTGGTCATAATAGTATTCATACTATAGCCTAGCTTTCTAAGCTTGCTTGCAACATCTAAAACCTTATACGCTGCAATGCCTCCCGTTACACCAATTACAATATGCTTACTCATACTTTTCATCCTTTTTACTTGTAAAAATTTAATTTATAAAAAAATAATTTATATTACTTTCTATTAAATCTAAATATCATACTTAATGGCTTAGATACTGCTGGCACTAAGAGTGCTGCTGTAATTGCCTCTGGAATACCATTTGTTACAATGATAACCATAATGACACTAAGTAATTCACCAAAAGCATGATTAGTTGCTGCTGCATATTGTTGGCCAAATAATAAATAAATCCCGCCCATTACAAAAATTGTATTTGTTAATGAACCAACAATCCCTGCTACACTATAAGCCAAAACTTTACTCTTATCCTTGCGACTTACTAATTGATATGTGTAATATGCTGTAAGCCCAATAAGCATACGTGGCACAATGGCAATTACAAGACTTAACCAATTACCTGTTTGATCTCCACATGTTACAAATGGAGAAAATACAAAAGAAGTTAAGCTCGGTTGCATTGTATTTGTAATAACAGAAAGAATACCCATAGATGCACCTAAAATAATTCCTTCTGTACGTCCTAACAATACTGCTCCAATAATTACTGGAATATGTAAGGCAGTTGCCTTAATTCCTGGCAATGGAATGAGTCCAATATTAAGCATAGTCATAACGACTTGAATAGCTATAAGGACTCCAAGCAAAGTTAATGTCTTTGTTTTTTTACCCGTATTCATCTGATCCTCCTTGCTATCGCTCTAGTGTAAAATCATAGTTACTTGTTTTAGTATTACTTAAACCAAGTTCCTTTAGCATAATAAATGATCGCTCTTATTAAAAAATGCCTTACCATTTATCACACTCATTATTTTACTTAAGATGCAATGCTTTGATTATTTGTGCTCTTATATCACTTTTTACATGTATGTTTTTCGTGTATACAATATGCACTGTTTTAACAGACTAGATTATAACACAATATTCCACATTAGTATAGCCAATTTATTCCTCCTCTAAAAGCATATTGATAAAATCATTGTAGCCTTCACCATATTTTGCTAAGAGTGCACTAGCTACTTCCGCTTTATCTTTGCCTTCTTTTTGCATTAGAATAACATCTCTTACGATTTCACCATTTGGTGTGTGGTAAATCATATACCAAACTTTAATTGATTTTAAAAGCTCACCTTCTTCTTGTTGGAACTTCTTCATACGAAGCTCTACACCAATCTCATCTGCATAGCTTAAATCTTCATATTTATATTCTAAATAAATTTCACCATTTTCATTGAAACCTAATGTAATAATCGCATGTGCTTTCTCTGCAATAACAGCAAGCTTTGCACGAAGTGTTTCTTTGATATCCTCTGGCAAATCTGTAAACGTTTCGTTGATATAATATTTTTGTACATATGGTGATACTGAAATTAAAATTTCTTTTTTCATTTGTTGCTCTCCTTAAAAATTACGGTAATGTCAAGTTTGACATTACTTCTTAAATTTAAATATCATATATATCAAGGGTTTATACTATTTTTTGCAATAAAAATAGCGATATCCCCTATTTCTAAGTTATAATTGAGTCTCCTACAACAACAAATACAACTAGA